>NZ_MJIQ01000081.1:0-17727 GCF_001878775.1 Acinetobacter sp. AR2-3 | reverse complement strand
TCTGCTTCTTTTAAAACTTCGACCATTTCACTAAAAACTGCTCGAGGTACACCAACCAAGCGCTGGAATTCAGAATCTGAAAAACGATTTAATTTCTGATATTTCATGAAATCTATATTGAGGCAGTTTTTACTTTCGCAAGAGGTCTAATTTAAATATTTTTTTTATTTTGATGAATAAATTGGATCATTATAATCATATTTATTTCCTAAAAAGATCTCTGTTAATGATTTTCATGAACTTCCCCACTCATTGAAGACAATCCACATACATCTCATTTTTTCGTACTTCTTAAATTATGAAAAGTTAGCTCAGACTACTTTAATACCACTCAACCTTATCGCCTTGATGTTCATGTTCAAACTCTCCTTAATCTATTAATCAGTCAATAAGTGCTTTTTTTGAGAAATTTCCTTGAAGAATCTTTCATCCTCTTCACATTCTGTTCACGACTTTCGGCCTAAAGTATCAGCATAGACCTAATACGGATAGCCAATATGAAACATATCAAAAAAATACTGCTAGCTACCTTGTCCTTACCGCTACTAGTTTTAGCAGGATGTAAAAGTATTCCCAGCTATTCAGGTGATTATGCAAAATCCAGAAACCAAATTCAGGGAACTGCGCTGGATCAGGCTAAAGCCCAAGACATCGGCATTCGCTTTACTTCAGCTTTTAATACTTTAGGTACACCTGCATTTATTGAACGAGCCGGATCACTCTATGCCGATCAGCTGTTTATTAACGATACCCTATCGCAATTTTCATCACGTCAAAATCTACTCCAACATTTTCAAGGGATGAACAAGCGTGTCAGTAACGTGAATGTCAAACTATTAAATACCTCCTATTACCAAGACTCTGCCTACGTGCACTGGCATATGGCCTATGACTTTAAAATGTTTGGCACGACTCGAACTATGGATTCTTTTGGTATCAGTGAAATCAAAGTCAACGGAGACAAAAAAATTATTTTCCAGCAGGATTTCTGGGATCCGGCCAATGGCCTGTATCGTTCTTTACCTTATGTTGGAGGAGCCTATTCATGGGTACTGCCATTCAAAAAGTAGTATTAAATACGGGACTACTGATGCTCTGCAGTTTCAGTTCATGGGCACATGCCCAGAATATGAATCAGTGTGGTCGTGGTCCACTTCTGGTAGCTCAGAAACAGGTTGGCGTCGCCCGTTATTATGCTCAGAACTGTACAAAACCCTGGCAAGGCCAGAATATGCAGATTGATTTTTCTTATACACAAAATATTCCGGAATGGGCTTTCAAGCGTGCAGCGACCCATTTTCTGAAGCGCAATGAGCGAGAGTCTAAACATTTAATAGTATTAGATAGAATCACCCAGCTTTATAAGCCGGTAAAACCGGGTGATCTCTATCGCTTAAGCTATCAAGCCGAGACTCAGACCCTGACCTTGATGCTAAATCAGCAGGTGTTAGGCAATCTTCAGCATCCGCTAGCACAACAATATTTTAATATCTGGCTGGGATCGCAGCCATTTAGTGCTAAATTAAAACAGCAATTATTGAATTAGTCTCTGCCGTTATGTCCAAACATTTTATCCTGATGGTCGAAGACCATTATGAACTAGCCTCTACCTTATGCGAGTTTCTGGAAGAACATGATTTTGTGGTGGATCATGCCCGCAATCTGAACGCTGCACGCCAATTACTGAAACAGCAGCGCTATCATATTTTGCTTCTAGACATTAATCTGCCTGATGGTTCGGGTTATGAACTGTGTGAATGGCTGCGTCATGACGAAGGGTTGGATTTACCCGTACTGATGTTGACGGCGCGCGATACTCTGGATGACAAACTCAAAGGCTTTAATTCCGGCACGGATGATTATCTGGTTAAGCCCTTTGATTTTAATGAGTTGGTGGTTCGGGTCAAAGCCTTAATCAAACGCTCATTGGGTGAAGTTTCCAGTAGTCGCCTGCAAATTCATGATTTGATTCTGGATCCCGCAAGACAGCAGCTGACTCGGGCTGGACAGACGATTGAACTGCCCCCGATTCAGTTCAAACTGCTGAAACTGCTGATGCGTCATTCACCTAAAGTCCTCACCAAACAGGAAATTATGCTGGAACTCTGGGGTGATGAAGAGCCGGAAAGTGATGCCTTGCGCAGTCACATTTATAATTTACGTAAAATGGTCGACAAGCCTTTTGAGCAGAAACTGATTCATACCATTTCTGGTGTAGGTTTAAAGATTGCTTTGGAAGCTTAAGTCTAAACGTACAAAGCTGAAACTTAGTTTAAATACACTACCACAATCAGACCGGTCGTCATTGCCAGATCAATCTCTGGATGGGTACTGAGATAATACTGCCGGTCAAAGAGTTCGACCCGCCAGCCCAGCTGTTTGCACAACTTCTGTACCAGTTGCAGGCCAATACCATGCCCTTTGATCTCCAGTTGCAACTGCTGGCCAGACAGCTCCTGAACTTTAGAATTATTTGGCAAAGAGATGCCGATTCCATTATCAGCGATCAATACTGTATTTTTCTGTAGAATCACATCAATTTCTGTACCTTGCGAATAATTCAGCGCATTGCGCAAAATATTGCCAAAGACCATTTTGGTCATCGATGGATACAGTTTACGTGGCTGCTCATCGAGGTCTTTTTGTAGGTCGATCTGCATGCCTTTGTTGTGGCTGACACTGTCCAGATCCTGTACCAGATTCTCCAGACATTCTGACAGCATAGTGGGCTCGGCCGTCAGGGTGTTGGTGGTATTTCGGGCGATAGCCAGTAAGGTATCGACCAGCAGCTGCATGTCTTCAATAGTATTGTGCAGGCGGGTAAAGGATTTGTTGTCACCATAGCGTGCCTGACACAGTTGCACATTGCCTTTTAAAATCGTCAATGGCGTGCGCAGTTCATGACTGACATCACCGGTAAACTCACGTTCGCGCTGAATGAACTCGCTGAGCACCTGATGATATTTTTCCAGTGCCTGCTTGAGATATTCTGCTTCCAGATTGGAGTCAGTACGGATGTCCTGAAAAGGCGAAGCCTGATTTTTCTGATGCTCCCAGTCGATATGTTCCAGTGCATTGGCCAGCCGGGTAATCGGAGAAAAATAACGCCGGGCGCGACGGTTCCACCACCACAATACGCTATACAGCACGAACAGGCTGACCATTAGTGGTGCCAGACCAAACAGCCAAACCAGCTTGTTCACGTTACTTTCGCCAAAGACCAGCAGCACATGCTGCCTGTCTTTTTCACCGTAGACGGTCATGCGCTCTTTACCATCGACAAAATGCCGATTTACGCCTTGCTCGAACTGCATGTGCTGAAACTGCACAGGGGGGGTATCATACCAGCGATAACCATACAGGTTTTTGGTGTCGGGAAGTTCGGAGGCCGGATTGCGTTCCAGCCGCTGCCAGTAATGTGACATTTCCTGTTCCAAGGCGGTGCGCAGCAAAAAGCCTTTGATCACCCAGGCACTACAGGCAATGCCGATCACCACCGACAGGGCAATGAATCCGATTTGCAGCCAGTAATAGCGGTTAAACACCTCACCCAGAGGATGATCGCGTTTGTCCCTAAACAGCTTTAACATTGATCAATTCCCCGCTGGCGCATTCGATTCATCGTTCAATTATACGGCTTTCTTTTTAAACAGAAAGTGGCCGATCATCCACTCGCGTCCATGCTCATAACCGAACAATTCGGCACAGGCCATAAAGAAAATCCGCCAGCGTTGCCACCAGATGGCCGCATCTGCGCCATAGGTCTGCTGAAACAGGGGCTGCAGCTCAGCCTGCTTTTGGTCCATATTCTCCAGCCAAGCATTTGCCGTGCGTTCATACTGGGTACCGGCCCATTGCCAGTGCTGCTCCAGCTGCAAATGCTGCTGAAAATGCAGGAAAGTTGAGGCTGCCGGCATCAGGCCGCCACTAAAGAAATATTGCGACATCCAGTCAAATTCATTTTTGACTTCAAACGGATAATGCAGGAAACGGTGACAGAAAATATGGCACCAGAGCAAGCCATCAGCTTTGAGCCAGCTGCTGATATTTTCAAACAGTTTCTGGTAGTTGCGCACATGCTCAAACATTTCCACCGAAACCACACGGTCGAAAGCAGCCGATTCCAGTTGCAGTACATTGACATCGCAGGTGATCACCGTCAGGTTTTCCAGTTTTTTCAGACGGGCCTGTTCCTGAATATACTGACGCTGGGTCGAGGAGTTCGACACTACAGTGATGCGGGCTTTGGGATAATGCTCGGCCATATACAGACTGAGTGAGCCCCAGCCGCAACCAATTTCCAGAATATCCTGTCCATCCTGTAACTGTGCACGCTGACAATAGCTGGCCAATGCTGCTTCTTCTGCCTGATCCAGTGTAGTATGCGCCTGTTCAAACAGGCTGGCGCTGTACTTCAGCCGCTTGCCCAGCACCGCCTGGAAAAATGCGGTGGGCAGTTCATAGTGCTGTTCATTGGCTTTGTCGGTCTCGATGGCAATTTCGCTGTTTTTCAGCATATGCAGCACATCCATATAACGCTGTGCCGCCAGTGCCGGGTCAAAGCGCCCTTCCTGTGCCAAACGTTTTTTGCTTAAAGTGCGAATGCCTGCGCGAATCACCGGGTCGGGCACTTTGCCGCTTTCGATCAGTTTTAAAGATTTTTGAATCATAAAGTCCATGTATTTACCTACTCTTTGGGTGGCCACGGAATAAACATTGAAGTTCGTCGTTGATAGTCTTTATAGTTGTCGCCGCGATGTGCCAGCGCCTGTTGTTCACTAAATGGAATTCCGGTGATGTAGTACAGAAACAGCCACATCAGCAGCGGATAAACCCATAATCCATACACACCTGCTGCCAGACCGAGAACCGGATAGGCAAACCAGTGCAACCATTCAAAAAAATAATTCGGATGACGTGAATATTTCCATAAGCCTTGGTCCAGGGTTTTTCCTTGGTTTTGTGGATTCAGTTTGAAACGGTAGAGTTGCTGGTCGGCTGTGCTTTCCCCGATCAGCGCCAGCAGCATGATTATGCCAGCCACCAGTACGGTATAGGGGGTCCAGTCATTCCACTGCTGGACCGGAATATTGAGCAACTCCAGCATCGGGTAGGAAAACAGTGCCACCAGCCCGGCCTGAAACATAAAAAAGGCCAGAAAACCGAGATGCTGATAATCGCCCATGGCCCGGCGCATATTGGCATAACGGGTATCTTCTGCAGTTTCATTGGCATAACGGCGCAGTAGATGCCAGGTCAGGCGTAAAAACCAGATGCCGCTAAACACGCCCAGAAATACCCGAACCAGCAGCGGTGCAGTTTCCATGACCCAAGCCGCAATGATGACATTAAGCGCAATACTGAAACTCCAGGCCACATCCACCAGCCCGGCACGCTGGTTATAGGTCACCAGTACCCAGCTACACAGCATGATAAAGACATTCAGCACCAGTAAATTCAGCAGCATGTCGACCCTCCTGTTTTATCTTGGCTTAGTAAGCACTGGCTTCAAACAGCAGATGTACATCACTGATGACGCCTTCGCGGAAACCACCCTCGCAATAGCACAGATAAAAATCCCACATACGGATAAAGCGCTCATCGAAGCCGAGTTGCAGTACCTGGTCACGTTCTTCCAAGAAGCGCTGACGCCAGCAGTGCAAGGTCTGGGCGTAACTTTGGCCGATATCTTCAAGATGCTTGAGACGCAGTTTTTGCTCGGAAGCGGACTGGGTCATGATACTGATGCAGGGAATAAAACTGCCCGGGAAAATGTAACGCTTGATGTAGTCCACGGTATTCAAGGCTTTGGCATAGCGGGCATCTTCAATGGTGATGGCCTGAATCAGGGCCAGACCATTCGGTTTCAGCAATTCACGGCATTTGTTGAAATAGGTCGCTAAGTACTGCTCACCCACGGCCTCGATCATTTCTATCGAGACCAGCTTATCGTATTTGCCTTTCAACAGACGATAGTCTTTCAGCTGGACATCCACGCGATGGGATAATCCTGCTGCCTCTATTCGCGCGACCGCTTCATCATATTGTGCTTGGGAGATGGTAATGGTGGTGACTTTACAGCCATAATGCTGCGCGGCATAAATGGCAAAACCACCCCAACCGCTGCCAATTTCGACCAAATGATCCATTGGTTGCAGCTGCAGTTTCTGGCAAATCAGTTCTTTTTTATAATCGGAGGCCTGTTCCAGACTCATGCCCGGCTCTTTAAATACCGCGCTGGAATACATCATGCTGGAATCCAGGAACAGCTTGAAAAAGTCATTGCTCAGGTCATAATGCTCGGCAATATTCTTACGGCTGCCATCAATCGAGTTTTTGCGGGATTTGTACCAAGTCTTTAGGAAGAATTGGCTGGCCTTCGCCAAGGTGTTCTGATTCATCCGGTCCAACACATCGCGATTGCGCGCCAGAATGCGAATCACATTGACCAGATCTTCACTGCTCCAGTAGCCGCGAATGAAACCTTCTGCAGCACCGAGTACACCATTGCGGAACAGTAGATCCATCAGGCGGCTATCATGCACCTGAATCACGGCATACAGATCACTGCTCTCTCCCACAATCCCGTTCCAGACGCCTTTAAAAATCAGCTGACCATGACGTAATTTCAGTAGATGGCGCAGTACCACCGGCAGTGTGCTTTCTTCTCCCATAAACAGTGTTTTCATAACAAGGTGTTTCCTTTTTCTTTGCGAGGATGCCGGTAAAATGGAATTTTTTTCTTCCATAAGCGAAAGGCATGCAGATAAATTCCACCAACCATCCTGAAGGGCTCAAAAACTTTCAGTACAGCATAGCGATACTGCTGTGAAGGAACCGTGATGGCCTGCAGCGAAAATTGCATGGTGGCGTCAAATTGCAGCACGCCCTGCTCAAACAGTTGCATATGAATCACATTGGTTTGATCGGAAAAGCTGAAGCGCCAGCGGTAATCGAGCGCCATCGGCATAAACGGCGATACATGAAAGGCCTTTTTAAAATCAAACTGGTGGCTCTGGTACGGCGCATGTTCAGCCACATTGCTCCGGCAGTCATGGATATAGACCTGACGTTCATTCCACGGTGTATTGGTAATTTCACTGAGGACAAAGACCAGTTGGTCGGTGGCATCAAAGACCAGATAAAACACCACAGAATTAAAGCGAAAGCCGAGTGTACGCGGCAGAGCCAAGACCCGGATAGACGCGGCATGCGCTAATAGGTAGTTTTCCCGCTTGATCAGCAGACGTGCGACCTTCTGCCGAATCGAACCACATTCCATGGTCAGAAAATCACGTTCATCCAGAGTCAGGAAATTCCAGCGATTGCAAGACCAGAGCCAGGATTTTTCAGTAAAGCTTGAGAGCTGATCCGGATCAAACCATAGATAGGTTAGCTGGGTCTCAAAAGCATGGGCTTTGGGCAAGAAACGGCGATGCCGGATTTCGGCAGAGGCAATCGCCAGTGGATACATTTGCATCATATCCTCCTAGGCGGCCTGCTCGGCCTGTTTTAAGAGCTGATCGACCACCCATGCAGCGCTACGAGCACCATCTTCATGAAAGCCCCAGCCCCAGTAAGCGCCACAGTATGAAGTGCGGTTCTGGCTATTGATCTCGGCCCAGCGTTGTTGTGCTTCAATCGCTCGCGTATCAAATACCGGATGTCGGTAATGCCGTTCTACCCAGATTTTTTTCGGATCGAGGGTGAAATTAGGATTCAGAGTGGCAAAGACCTGAGTCTTGCATTGCAGGTTTTGCAACTGGTTCATCCAGTAACTGAAACCATAGTGCATACCACTGTGCTGGAAAGGTGTCTGTTCAGCTGCCTGACTCGGGGTCACATGCACATGCCAGCTGGCCCACTGACGTCTGGATTTGGGCATGATGCGGGTATCTGAATGCACCACCATACGGTTAGCCTGATAGCGGAACTTGCCCAGCACGTCCAGCTCCTGCGCTGTCGGGTCTTTAAGCAGTTTCAGGCTGTCGTCAGCATGACTGGCAAAGATCACCCAGTCAAAACGCTCACTGCCCTGTGCTGTTTCAACCAGTACATCATTGGCACTACGGGATACATGGAGCACACCCGTTTTGCGGAAAATAATATTCGTCTGGGACTGAATCGCACGAACGTAGCGAGCCGATCCACCCTTCACCGTGAGCCATAACGGCCGGTCTTTCAGTTGCAACATGCGATGGTGCTGGAAAAAGCTCACCACAAATTTATAGGGAATCTGTCCAGCCTGTTCCACCGGACAGGACCACAGCGCTCCACACATCGGATAGAGATGTTCCTGACGAAAGGCATCGCTATAACCATGTTGATTTAAATAATCATCAATACTGAGCTGTGTATCGACCTGTTCCACATCCAGATCTTTATTGGCTGCATAGAAACGGAACAGATCCGACAACATCGCGCGAAAATCAGTATTAAGAAAGTTTTGAGGTCGGAACAACAGCGAGAATTTTTTTGAAGGATTGTACTGTAAGCCACTGACCTGATTATTCACCGAAAAGCCCATGTCACTGCTTTGCGATTGAATCCCTAGTTCTTTTAGCATCGAGCAAAACAGCGGATAGTTATGCTCATTAAACACAATAAAGCCACTATCCACCGCAACCTGTTCACCCTCGATATTCAGCTGATGGGTATCGGTATGACCACCAAAGTAGTTATTCTTTTCAAAGACTGTGACTTCATGCACTTTGCTGAGTTTCCAGGCAGCGTACAGACCGGAAATACCTGAACCAATAATTGCAATTTTCATGGTGATTCCTTCGATTGAATCGTGTGAGTGTCGGCAGTAGCAGCTTTTTTATGTTTTCGAGCCTGAGCGATTTTACTGGCTTCATAAATCCGTGCCGGAATGGGCTTGAGGCCCCAGACCAGTCCCAGCCAGGACATGAGTTTCAGCAAGTAATAAGTCACATCAATCTGCCACCAGTAAAAACCCTGCCGGGTACTACCAGCATAGTAATGATGATTGTTATGCCAGCCTTCGCCTAAGGTGATGAGTGACAGAAATAAATTGTTACGGCTGTGGTCATCCGTCTCAAAATCACGGCTGCCATAATGATGCGCCAATGAATTGATGCACAAGGTCGCATGGATCAATAACACCGTGGAAACCACAAAGCCCCAGACCAGCAATTGCAGGCCGGACGTCCCGAGTTGCGGCCAAGTGATGGCCAGCCATTCGCCTAGTGCATAAATCCCGCCCGCAGTCAGCAACACCACAATCAAACTAAAACGGTCCAGCCAAATCAGTTCTGGATATTTCAGCCAGTCCTTGATCACCTCTTTACGCGTAGCAAAATTATATTCATTCAGAAACCAGCCGACATGGCTATACCAAAAACCATGCGTGGATGAATGTGGGTCTTGCAAGGTATCGGTATAGCGGTGGTGATAACGGTGATGCGCCGCCCACCATAGTGGACCACGCTGTGCACTCATGGTGCCGAGCAATACAAACAGGAACTGTATCGGGCGTGAGGTCTGAAAAGTTTTATGCGACAGATAGCGATGAAAAAAAGCCGTGATGGAAAACATGCGGATCAAGTAGAACGCGACCATAAAGCCAAGCGCAAACCATGACACACCGACCCAGAACACAGCGAAACAGGCCAGATGCAGCAGAATAAAGGGTAAAATCCGGACCCACTGAATCTTGCTATTTTCAGCCGTCAGTGTTTCGGTTGGTGTCGATATAGACCAGCTATCTATCCATCGCATCAGACTTTTCAACATGGACTCATCCTATTTCGAGCAACTGTCTTTATTCCATTTGATGAGTCTAATCAGTCAGATATGAATTTTATGTGAAGTGAAAAAAAGCCGAACTGTAAGAGACTAAGCAGTTCGGCCAAAGGGTAGCAGATTAATGCGGTAATTTGATTAACTTTGTGATGTCGTAGCCATAGTGTTTCGCAGTCTCCAGATAGGACTGATAGGTTGCTTCGTCCAGTTGCGGTTCACGCGACAAAATCCACAGGTATTTGTTGCTTGGTCCACCGACCAGTGCCACTTTATATTCCGGATCCACTCTTAATATCCAGTAATGACCTTTGGTGAAGGGGATCCACCTTAAACCTTGGGGCAAAAAGCTGACCTTGAGTTTACTATTCCCCTGATTTTGCGGATAAGCTACCCCTTCAGAGCGGATCATTTCACCATTTTCAATCCGGCAGCTATTTAGGACACGCATGGTCTGATCGGCATTGACAGTGTATTGTGCCGAGATATCCGATACACATTTACGCTGAAAATACATCGGTAAATGCGAAATTTCATACCACTTGCCTGCATACTTCTGGATATCCACCTGATCGACTGCCTGAGGCGCAACAGTTTCCGCTCGAGTCAGCATGCTTAAGCTCATGAGGGTCAGTGCCGTAACCGCAAAAACTGACTTGAATAGAGTATTCATTTTTAAGCCTTGAATGATTTCAGGATTAAGATAACCCAGGTGGATGTGAACAAAGCGTGAAGACAAAATGATGTGATTCAGTAGGCGTGCTGCTGAAAAAGCCCTAGACTGGTTTCCAGGTTAAAGCCATTCTTTGCTGTCATCTGCCACAGGGGTACCATGCATCACATGCTGAATCATGGCATAGGCGATACTGCCCTTGAACGGAATCTCGGGCAACTGATCAAACCTGAAAAACTGCGCATCGCTGAGTTCGTTTTCTTGAATCTGAATTTCCCCTGCGTGATATTCGGCTTTGAAGGCCATCATCAGGTTGCTTGGAAACGGCCATGGCTGGCTGGCCAGATATTGAATGTTTTTGATCTGCAGCCCGACTTCTTCCAGCGTCTCACGGCGTACTGCCTCCTCCAAGGTTTCGCCGACTTCAACAAATCCGGCAATCAGGCTGTACATCTGGGTTTTATTGCGGGCATTTTTCGCCAGCAAAATTTCATCCTTGCCCCGAGTGATGATGGTAATCACACAAGGATTCACCCGCGGATACTGGTTATAGCCACAGGATGGACAGACCATGGCATACTGGCTGGCGTGCTGCTGGGTAGCATGGCCGCATTTACTGCAAAAGCGGTGATTACGGCGCCATTCCAGTAACTGTACCGCACGGCTAGCCTGCTCAAACTGCAGTCTGCTCCAGACCTGCACCAGCTGCCGGATCGGGACCAGTTGATAACCTTCGGGCACTGCTTCATCTTCTTTCAGATCCCGTGCAATGACTTCGCCATTTTCCGACAGGTTCAGGTCTTGCTGCAGTCTTTCCACCTGCGGCAACTGGAAATGATCATCCACCAGCAATTGCTGCTGTCTAAAAATATAGGCTTTTGAATGCATGCTCATGACAATCCCTGGATTAAAAAAAATCCCATACAGAGGGGTGTATGGGACAAAACTAAGGAAGCTTACATGGAGTAACTTCATGGAAGATACTAGGCGCACGCTGCCTGAATTACAACCATAATAATTTGTATCTTTTTGATTAAAATCACATAATTTTCACACCCGCCATGCATTAAGGAATGATGTAAAGCTATTTCATATTTCATAAGACTAATATATTATTTTTCTCATAATTTGTTAAATATCAAATATATAATAAAGATTTAAATACTCCTGCGAAGCCTGTATGCTGTTCTATCAGAAAGATACTATAGATCTCACATGGAAAACTAAAAGCTATGGAAAGAATAGTTATTGCTTTTATACTTGTAATTGTTCTAGTTTTACTGATCATTTTTTATTTTAAAAAATAAAAAATGTATTGAAGCGATGGCTAGAAAGCTTCGTATTGATATTGGGTTTCCGACAGGAAAACCTATAAGTTTCAGTTTTTAACATTGAAAATAAGATGATTATTTCCTTCCCCATAGGAAAATGGTTATGTAACAAAATTGGCTATTGGCTAGCTCTTTTAAGACCTGGGGCAGGAAATTTTGCGTATTTTTCACAATCAATATGGCCATCTGTGTCCAGCTAGAATGTTGAGTCCGTATGCATGCCGACCTTATATTTATCATCAATTTTCTTGTGGCGATGAGTGTTAAAGTGTATGAGATATCGGAATATGAAACCGACTTAAAACTATCCACTGCTTGCGCCCTTTTACTTGGCGCAAGAAATGGCAACGCTGCTGGGAAGAAGTCAGATACTGTTCTGAACGATGTAAACGTGAGTCCAGACGGCGGTCAAAATCAAACGCTTAGAAACGCTTGTATTGCCGTGAACAATAGGCCCGTATCACATCGGGTGAACGCAGTTGCAGATGTTTAGTTTTTCGGCCGGTGACTCGTTCACGCCACATTTTAAAACTCGATGCTTTCATATTTTTCCGCATCAAGCGAATCACTGCAGCTTCATTCAAGCCAAACTCACGCTGGATGGCTTCAAATGGGGTGCGATCTTCCCAGGCCATTTCAATGATCCTTGACAGATCTGCTCCCACATATTCAATTACTTGACGCACCACATACCTCTGTTTGCTTTCATTTTTAAAATAAAAATTGAGCGATAAAATTTAACGTTATCTCTCTGTGTCTGGGTCAGATCAAGTTGACCAGACTCATCTTAATAAAACAAAGATGAAGATTTTGTGATTTTTTGCGTGGATTGTATTTTGTTGCTGTCCTATCGGGCCTTCGAGCTCAGTCTGTGGTCCAAATACCTGCTACCAAAGCCTATGCCTGGGATTGTTGTTAATGACATCGCCTGGATCAGACGGTATGCTGAAGCTAAAAACACCTTGGGGAAATTGTGCTCGAAATTATTGCCCAGCTCTGTGGCGGTATTGGTTTATTCTTGATAGGCATGATTTTAATGACCGACAGTCTTAAGGACATGGCCGGTGAAACCTTACGGCTATGGCTGACCAAATTTACAGGAACACCATTTAAATCTATGTGCTCTGGTATTGGTCTGACTTTGATTGTCCAGTCCTCTACAGCCACGACGCTTGCGACTATTGGTTTTGTCGGAGCTGGAGTATTGAGTTTTTCCCAGGCGATTGGGGTAATTATAGGGGCCAATATCGGAACGACCAGTACCGGCTGGATGGTGGCTTTACTCGGGGTGAAGTTTTCTATCACTACTTTTGCCTTACCCATGATTGCTGTAGGCGCGTTACTAAAATTATTAACCCATGGCCGTTTGGCCTTATTCGGTTTTGCGCTTGCAGGTTTTGGTCTGATTTTCTTTGGGATTGAGCAATTACAGCTTGCGATGTCAGGTCTTGCTCAACAAGTCGATTTGTCCATTTTTCACTATGATTCATTCTGGCAGAAGCTGTTTCTGGTCTGGATCGGACTGATCATGACGGTATTGCTGCAGTCTTCCAGTGCCGCTATTACGGCGACTTTAGCTGCTTTAGCCAGTACTGCGATTGACCTGCAGCAAGCCTTGTTACTGGTCATTGGGCAAAATATCGGGACAGTTGCCACGGCGGTACTGGCTGTCATTGGCGGCTCAGTGAATGCCAAACGGACTGCCGCGGTTCATGTGGTCTTCAATCTAGTCAGTGCGATATTTGCTTTCTTTTTGTTGATCCCCCTATTTAACTGGGCCTACCATCATATTCAATCTATTGCTGAATGGGATGAAGTCGTCATTGTGGCAGTATTTCATACTTTATTTAGCTTAATCGGCGCATGTATTTTTATGCCGTTGATCCATCCCTTTAATCAACTCATTTGTAAGTTTTTACCGCAGAAAAAGTCCGGCACCCTAGAAATTCTGGATGAATCTAATCTTGATATTCCAAGTGTGGCCATCATTGCCGCAGAAAAAGTAACTTATCAAATCCTGATTCAGATGTTTGAGATATTACGTCGTGCATTTCAGGAGGGCATCAATCTGAGCCCCAAAGAATTACCGCAATTAGATCAAGAGATTGAGCATCTCGAGATTTATTTAGAGAAAATTGTGGTGCCAGAGAATCAACAGGATAAACAGCGCTTGACCTCTTTATTACGCATGATGGTTTATATTCGGGTTCTGCGTAGTGATCTGGAAGGTGTTCCCTATGCACTAGCCATTCGGACCCAACCACAGACTTATCAAGTGGCTTTAGATTTTTTAAATATTCTCGAGCATTATGTCACCCATCCGGATTTTTTAGAAAATGCTGAAAAAATTGAGAGTTTTAAGCAGGAAGTGACCAATCTTAAACAGTGGAGCGACGAGCATCGGACAGCCTTACGTGAGGAAGTGATGCAATATGCCACCTTGAACCGACTAAGTGCAGCCCGAAGCTTAAAACTTCTGGCTGCAAAACGCTGGCTGGACCGGTTAATTGCCCATACCAAAAGATTATCCAAGGTGCTGGCTGAACGTTAATGCCGACAACAGTTCTGGAATAGTTTTTGGATAGAGAGCAAAGTGCAAATTGTGCTCAATCATGAAGGACGAGGTCATTTAGAAGGATTCAACTCTTCAAAACTGGGCTCTAGACTCATTCTGATCAGGTGAGTATGGTTCTGCCATGTCCCTGCTATTTTCCCCATATACACGACCTGATCTGCCCTTTCGATGATTAATTGCCTCTATATGTTGAGTATCCATAAGGACTCAACAGTAAAGGAATATGATAATGGTTGACACTTCCATCCACTTTAAAAATTACAGGGATTTCAGGAAAGAAAGTATTTTGATTATTCTTTTTAAACCAGTCTTCCGTTTTAAAAGTGACTTTATAAATTCCTGCTTCGAACTTCTGATTTTCAGGAAAGAGTGCAGTAATACGACCATTGGGCCCAGTATATTGCTGATTCAACTTCACCCATTTATTCCCTGCACTTTTTTCAAGCACTACCTCGACTTGAGCAGAAGGCAGGCCATTTTCTAAATTTAACACATGCACGCTCAATGGATTATTTTGTGCAAAAGCCATTGAAGTAAACAAAAGCGTTGAGAGGGGTAATAATTTTTTAAACATGATGAATTCCTTATTGATTGAAACTAGACTGAATCGCTTCTTCAGCACAAAAATGGTCATTTTTCGCTCCTCCTGCACCTGCAACTCCAATTGCACCGACCACCTGTTTTTCATAATGCACAGGTACGCCTCCTCCTAACAAAAGTAAATTTGATAAGGTGGTTAAGTTTTTTGCATCCTTGTTTTCATGGGCATTTTGACTTAATAACAAGGTCACCGTTTTGGTCGATAAAGCGGTATAGGCTTTCTTCTCTGCAGCACCCAGATTATGTGGTCCGACAGTTTCATTCCTGTTTGCCATCAAGGTATTTCCTCCCCGATCAACCACCACTACAGCAATCTTGTGTTGTATTTTTTGACACGCAGCCACCGCAGCATCAACAAGAGTTTGTGCTGCTTGAGAATCGAGTGAATAAACTTGATTCAATTGAACGGTCTGTGCAAAAGTACTGCTACTCATCAGCATTACTGTTACAACAAGCCCTTTGAGTTTGTTCATCATGATTGCCCTGAATTAAGTTTTAAAAATCTTATACAACCTGAATGATTTGAATCATGACAATCACATTACAAAGTTGTCATCTTCAAAATGAGTCTGAACAAAATGTGTATTCTAATTATCGAAGATGAAGTGAAGATCGCCTCATATCTGGTTAAAGGATTAAATGAATCTGGCTATGAGGCGCAATGTGTCCATTCAGGACTAGAAGGCTTGGAAAAATTGAAGATGCATTCCTATACTCTGGTCATATTAGATGTTATGTTGCCCGATATCGATGGCTGGGCAGTATTGAAAGTATTGCGTCAATTTTCCAAGATCCCGGTGATTTTTCTCACCGCGAAAGACCAGGTTGTCGATAGGGTCAAAGGTCTGGAACTGGGCGCCGATGATTATCTGGCTAAGCCTTTTTCTTATATTGAATTATTGGCTCGAATTAAAAGCTTGCTTAGACGGCAACAGTATGTGCAGGAAAACCAATTAGAAATTGGTAATTTAAAAATGGATCTGATCCATCATAAAGTTTGGCGTAATGAGCAGTTGATAGAACTCAGTAAAAAAGAATTTAATCTTCTGCGCTTTCTACTCCTTCATCAAAATGAAATTATTACGCGCAGGCAAATTGCTTCTGAAGTTTGGCATATCAATTTTGATACCGATACAAATTTTATCGATGTGGCGGTACGGCGCTTACGCAGTAAAATTGATGAGGGGCATGATATAAAGTTAATTCATACTGTTCGTGGTTTGGGCTATAAAATTTCGGTTGAGACTTAATGTTTAAGCCCATTCGCTCCCTAGAGCTACGGTTAACACTATTGGTTACTTTGTGCGCTGCAATGGTCTTATGCGCTGTCGCATTTATGACCTATCTAGGCATTAACCAGATTTTAAGTGTCCAGCAAGACCGGGCTTTGGTGGAAAGAATTGAGCGGCTTGAGATTTTACTTCAGGATAGTAGTAATATCGAACAGATTATTGCTCGTCCTAAGCTGTATCAAAACATGCTAGGAAACCAGGATAATTTATTGTTATTGATTAGAGGTGATCAGATTCTAATTAATATCAATCCACTGGCTATTCCACTACCTGAATTCACACATCAGCCCAAGATTCAATTCCTTGACTTATCAGCTCATTCTTATCCAACTCGTGTCGCTTGGAAAACTATTCAAATTAATAACCAACCGTATGTACTGATTGCAGGCAAGCAATGGTCTGAACGTTTAGCTATCCTCTCACCTTTTCAAAAAAATCTCGTCATCTATGTGGTTATGGGCATCTTGGCCATTTTCATACTTTGTATCATAGCCAGTCGTCTGGGATTGAGAGCATTAAGAGTACTGCGAGAGCAGACTCATGCGATTAATATTCACCAGCTTGAGCAACGACTCAATCTGATCAATCCTCCCCAAGAGATTAAACAGCTAGCATCCGATATCAACGCCATGCTCGACCGTATTGAAATGGGTTACAACCAACTCAACCGTTTCTCTGAAGACATTGCACATGAATTCAGGACCCCTTTAAATAATTTAATCGGTCAAACAGAAATTTTACTCACCAGTAAACGCAGTCCGGAACAATATCAGGAACTATTGATTTCGAACTTGGAAGATTATCAACGTTTAAAAAGAATGATTGATAGTATGTTGTTTTTAGCTCGCGCAGATACTCATCAAGTTCTGTTAAACAAGCAGAGGATTCAACTGCAACCCTTCATAGAACATATTTGCAGTATTTTTGAATATCAAGCTGAAGAACAGGGTTGCCAATTTATTTTTAGGCTTGAAGTGACTGAATTATGTGCAGATCCAGAACTGTTACAACAAGCTCTTTATAATCTGATATCAAATGCACTGATTCACGGCGGCAATCAGCGAACCATTTATATTGAGAGTCACTCCAAAATAATTAATGACAAGCATATGATTGGATTATCTGTTATCACCAGCGAATTACAAATTTCCATTGAACACTTGCCCCATATTTTTGAGAGATTTTATCAGTGCAATGCCAGCAGAAAAAATCATCATCAAACTGGCGGTCTAGGCTTATCAATTGTAGCCTCCATCATGACCTTGCATCAGGGGATATCTCAGGCATTCAATACAGTAGAAGGTGTCTGCTTTGAACTACTTTTTCCAGAAAAGTGAAACCCATTTGCACTAAATTTTATACACTAAAAGGGCTTTGTTGCATAAAGCTGTCTCTTATACACATCTCCGAGCCCACGAGACAAAAAAAAAAAAAAAAAAAACCAGATACACGTATTACAAAGTCACATTACTACAGAACCCATATTGATAACTA
>NZ_MJIQ01000080.1:0-1215 GCF_001878775.1 Acinetobacter sp. AR2-3 | reverse complement strand
AGAAAAAATCATCATCAAACTGGCGGTCTAGGCTTATCAATTGTAGCCTCCATCATGACCTTGCATCAGGGGATATCTCAGGCATTCAATACAGTAGAAGGTGTCTGCTTTGAACTACTTTTTCCAGAAAAGTGAAACCCATTTGCACTAAATTTTATACACTAAAAGGGCTTTGTTGCATAAAGATTCAAAAGCTGAGTTTTCCCCAATCCATTCAAATTTAAGTGACAACTTGGGTGTGAGGTCTACCTAATTCCGTAAATCTATTCAGAACTGCCACACGCGCATGAACTTCATTGACCTGACTTTGAAAATGTCTTGCCGTCAGCTTATCTCCTAATAATTTGATGCAATGCATCTTGGTTTCCACCAAACTGCGACGGTGATAGCCCGACCATTTTTTCCATAGGGTTCTGCCTAAATGCTTAACCGTTTGAAGTAACTCATTTCGTTCTATTGAACTGATTTTAGAATCTTTCCTGGGCTTGGCATTCTTCCTGGGTGGAATTACTGCATGTGCTTGACGATCTGAAATCACTTGTCTGCAGCACTTCGTGTCGTACGCCCCATCGGTATAGACAGAATCTATTCGCTCATTTGGTGGGATTTGATCCAGTAAATCACCTAGTACTTGTGAATCACTGACATTATTTGTCGTAAGCTGAACGGCACGTATTTGCAGTGTTTCAGCATCTATACCAATATGCAGTTTACGCCATTGCCGACGGTATTCAGGCTGATGTTTCTTACGCTTCCATTCACCTTCACCTAAAAATTTTAAACCCGTAGAGTCGACGAGTAGGTGTAACCCATCACGACTTTTCTGATAGCTTATCGCAATATCAATATGCTTTTGTCGTCTACAGAGGGTGGAGTACGAATATCACTGATATTCGGGGCTGCTCAGCCACAGAGTTTAATCAGGCTTTGAGCAAAGCCAGTGACCATACGTAAAGAAAGACGGAATAGAGATTTGATCATTAAACAGCATTGAATCGCTGTATCGGAATAAGTTTGATTTCGTCCGTGCTTGCCTTGTGGTTGTGCATACCATTGGGTCTTAGGATCAAACCAGATTGAAATATTTCCTCGCTTGATTAAAGCTTGGTTATACGAGGACCAATTGGTTGTACGGTAAGTTTTAGGTGCAGGCTTCTTCATCTGGAAATTATATTGCTAAAGAAGCCCTCAAGAATAGCTTTGTGCAACAAAGCC
>NZ_MJIQ01000079.1:0-1247 GCF_001878775.1 Acinetobacter sp. AR2-3 | reverse complement strand
AGAGAGCCAAAAAAAATTTGAATTATCATTTCAAAGAAAAGAGGCAGACAGAGCTGAATTTAGGAAGCTTTCCTTTGAATATATTAGTACAGTGAAACTGACTTTAAAATTTCTACTTATAAAGTTGTCTAATATTGAAGATGAATCGTGGGCATATTTAGTACTTAGATTCTCAAATGAAGTGCAACAGAGATTAAATTATTGGAAGGAAGCAAGATGAGCTAGCATTTTGCTTCCGACCGACCAAAGTCAAAGTTGCATCATGAACTATACTCATCTTACCCAAGAAGAAAGATATCAGATTTATACATTATTACGTGAAGGTTTTTCTAAACGTCATATCGCTTGGAGACTGAATCGTTCACCTTCAACCATTTCTAGAGAAATCAAACGTAATCGAGCGAGAAATGGCTATTTTGCTAAACATGCCAATAAAGTAGCTCGAAGACGGCATTGTCCTAACCCTAAAAGAATTCCTTGTGAAATGTGGACACATGTCATCTCTTATCTTGATCTTCAATGGAGTCCTGAACAGATCGCTTCTTGTGTTGCAGTCAGTTTGCATTCAATTTATCGCTTTATACGGCAGGATAAAAATAAGGGCGGTACACTCTTTCATAACCTACGTTTCAGAAATCAAAGAAAGAGGAAATATGGCTCTCCTGAAACCCGTGGTCAGCTGAGTAATCGTAAAAGCATTCATGACAGACCTATTGAGATTGAGCAGCGGACTCGCTTTGGTGATTTGGAAATAGACACAATTGTTGGTAAGAAGCATCAGCAATCATTGGTCTCTATTGTAGATCGGAAGACAGGTTATTTATGGCTGAAAAAGTGTAGCTCACGCAAGGCAGAGGAAATTTGCCAAACAACCATCAGCCTTCTTGAACCGATCAAAGATCAGCTAAAGACGATTACTGCAGATAATGGTAAGGAGTTCAGCCTACATGAGTATGCTGCTCAAGCATTAGAAATAGACTGGTATTTCGCTGATCCCTATAGCGCTTGGCAACGAGGCACGAATGAAAATACAAATGGCTTAATCAGACAATATATTAAAAAAGGCAGTAATTTAAACGCCTATACGGATGAATATATCTCAGAAATCACTCAACGTTTGAATCATCGCCCAAGAAAAAGACTCGGCTTTAAAAGTCCGAGTCAGGTATTATGGCAACAACATGGTGTTGCACTTCAAATGCTAATCTAAGAAACAATAAAACCCTCTTTTTAGAGGGCTTTATTCA
>NZ_MJIQ01000078.1:0-53264 GCF_001878775.1 Acinetobacter sp. AR2-3 | reverse complement strand
AAAAAAGGCAGTAATTTAAATGCCTATACGGATGAATATATCTCAGAAATCACTCAACGTTTGAATCATCGCCCAAGAAAAAGACTCGGCTTTAAAAGTCCGAGTCAGGTATTATGGCAACAACATGGTGTTGCACTTCAAATGCTAATCTAAGAAACAATAAAACCCTCTTTTTAGAGGGCTTTATTCATACATAAAAACTAGCTTAACGAAGTCGGGATAACCAGTCACCGAGGCTTTGTACAATCTGCACTAGAATCAGTAATACAATCACCGTCATGATGACTACAGAGGTATCAAAACGCTGATAACCATAAGAAATCGCTAAGTCACCAATACCACCCGCACCGACAGCACCGGCCATTGCCGTTGCACCAATCAAACTGATGGTAGCAGTAGTCAAGTTTAGAATCAGTGAGCTACGCGCTTCCGGCAGAATAAACTTAAAGATAATTTGCATTGGCGTCGCGCCCATCGCTTGGGCAGATTCGATAATACCTTCATTCACTTCAAGCAAAGATGTTTCAATCAGGCGACCAATGTATGGGCCGACATAAATGGTCAATGGAACAATCGCTGCCCATGTACCAATTGATGTGCCGACAATTAACTTGGTCAGTGGAATCACCGCAATCAGCAAGATAATAAATGGCAATGAACGTAGCGCATTCACAATCGGATTGAGACCGTGATAAATCACACGATTCGGCAGAATCCCATTCGGGCGGGTCACCAGTAGAGTAATCGCCTGAATGAAGCCCCAGATACAGCCAAACAGCATCGCGAAGAACACCATATGAAAGGTTTCTTGCAATGCTGTCACAAACTGATCTATCGACAGGGAGCTTTTCCAGAACGGCGCAGTGATCGTTGTCAGCCACTGTACAATTAAATCTCTCATGCCTGTACTCCCGCCTGATCGACTTGTACGCCGTGTTGTTCAAGGAATTTTATTGCTGCTTGAATTTCTTGTACATCACCCAGTAGCTGAATAAACATCTGGCCAATCACCGTGCCATTAATTTCGGTCATATTGGCAAACAGAATATTTAAACTGATATCAAACTGTTTAATCACCGCTTGAATCACGGTTTCCTGTGCCGAGCTACCAAGGAATTTCAGGCAATAAATACTGTTGTGATTCTGGTTTTCCAGATTATTCAGAATATTGACTGGTAAATGCTGCTGTAATACGGTCTGAATAAAATTCTTGGTCGTCGGGTGCTGGGGCTGACTGAATATTTGTAAGGTACTGCCGGTTTCAATCACATCACCTTTTTCCATCACGGCGACATAATCACACACGGTTTCAATTACATCCATTTCATGGGTAACCATAACAATGGTGATGCCTTGTTCTTCATTAATTTTTTTAAGTAGCTGTAGAACAGATTTGGTGGTTTGTGGATCAAGTGCAGAAGTCGCTTCATCACAGAGTAAAATTTTTGGATGATTGGCAAGGGCACGGGCAATACCAACACGCTGCTTTTGACCGCCAGACAATTCATCTGGAAAAGCATGACGTTTATGTTTCAGGTCAATAAAGTCTAATAATTCTTCGAGGCGTTTTTCCCGTTCTGCCTTGCTCCAGCCCAGGAGTTTCATGGGCATTTCGATATTGGCTGCTACGGTTTTGGTTTGCATTAAATTGAAATGCTGGAAAATCATGCCGATGCTGGCACGTTCTTGACGCAATGCTTTGGCATCGAGTGCGGTAAAATCTGTTCCGTTAATGATAATCCGGCCTGAGCTTGGGCGCTCAAGCAGGTTGATCAGACGGATGAGGGTGCTTTTACCGGCACCACTATAACCGATGATGCCAAAAATACTGCCGGTTGGAATCTGAAGATTAATCTGATTCAAGGCATGCAAGGTTTGACCCTTAAGCTCATACTGTTTTGAAATATCTTTAAATTCAATCATAGTGTCAAAAACTGCATCACGGATAAAAAAACAGGCAAGAAATCGTCCTTGCCTGTTCTAAAAGTCTATTATAGTACTATTTTGATTCAGTTAAATACGTCACAGGTTTGTTTACCGCAACTTTAGTACCACCAAAATGTTCATCAACATATGCTTTTACTGCTGGCGTATGATACAACGCACCTACTTTTTGCAGAACTGGATCATTTTGACGATCTGCTGCAACCGCTAATACGTTGACGTTTATTTTTGTGCTTTGATCAATCGGCTCATAGTAAATCGCATCTTTTAATACGTTTAAACCACCTTCCATTGCCAAGGTATTGCCCAGCACAATCGCATCAACTTCATCTTTTACGCGTACTGCAGTCGCCATTTGAATTGGCTTAATCACGATTTGTTTTGCATTTTCGGTCACATCAGAAGTTGTGCCTTTGACATTGTCAAAACCAGCTTTTAATTTAACCAGACCTGCTGATTGTAAAAGTAATAATGCACGCGATTCGTTTGCGCCGTCATTCGGAATGGCAATGGTCGCACCAGTTTTAAACTCGTTTAAAGATTTGACTTTGCTTGAGTAAATACCCATCGGCTCTAAATAAGTGGTAGATAGAGGTGCAATTTTGGCTGTGTTGGCATCGTTGTAAGCAACCATATAGGCATAAGACTGGAATGCATTCACATCAATTTCTTTGTTGGCTACTGCCGTGTTCATTGACACGTAGTCAGTGAAATTTTTCACATCAAGTTTGATACCGGCTGCTTTGGTTTCAGGCAGGGTCGCGATATAACGCCATACGTCTGCATCTGAACCGGTCGAAGCCATAGTTACAGTTTGAAGACCATTAGCATCTTTGCTTTGCGCTGCATCAGTGGCAGGCGCTTCCTGTTTACCACACCCAGTTAAAGTCAATACAGAGGCACTCAAGATAACGCCAAGTAACTTTTTCATGAAATTGTCCTAATTCTATTCTTGCCTAGAGTATAAGCATTTTTAAATCGTGTTAAATAAGAGTTTTATTACGATCTAAGTAGGTGGCTTGATCATTGCTAAGGAGGGCTTGAGATCAGAAGATGCAAGCGTGCAGCAACAGTTCTGATGAACTTGATCAAGTCAGAGGCAGCCCAAATCTGATGTACTTGATCTATTTTGGAGAGAGAAAATAGATATTTTATAAGTACATGGAAAGGTTTAGGGGCTCTGAAGTTGTGGATATCATAGCAATAAATCTATATTCGATATACTGGATAGAAAAGCTTTGCTTATCTCTTTAGTCGAATATAAAAAAGATCTTTTAAAGAAAATATTAATTAAAACAATATATTATTTATATTGAAAATATGGCTTTAATAGATATGTCTAAATACTGATCTTTATAAGATTTTATAAGATAGAAATATAAAAAATGCATATAGATAAATTAAAGAAAATATCTGATTTTTGGCAAATTAAGAAAATTCTATCATTAACGAGATAAATCTTTCCTTTATATTAACTAAGCTTAGTATCTGATCTTGGTCTTCTCAGGTCATGATACTACAAGCTTGTTTTAACAGAAGGGAATATACAGATAATCTGAACGCTGTTTTTCATAGAGTACGTGTCTACACAAGATATGATCGGCAGGTACAAGTGGATGATCAAACTCTCCCACTTTTTCTAAGCCAATATTTTGCATGACACGTTCTGATGGCGTGTTGACGCATGCAGTAAAAGAAATGACTTTCTCGAGGCGTAGGGTTCTAAAGGCATATTTCAGTACCGCTTTGGCTCCTTCAGTTGCATAGCCTTGGTTCCAGTATTGCGGTAACAAGCGCCAGCCAATTTCAGGGGCATCGGCAATTTTAAGCTCAGGTGGATGCACGTGTAAGCCAATAAAACCGATGAATTCGCCTGTAGCTTTGAGTTCTACGGCAAGGAGTCCCCAACCACGTGTATCAATAGCATTACGAATACGTTCAAGAAAAGCAGTTGCCTCAGCCGCATCGAGTTTTTTAGGGAAGTAGCGCATGACCTCGTCATCTGCACACATTTGGATAAATGGGGCAGTGTCGGAATCTTGCCATTGGCGTAGGATGAGGCGAGGGGTTTGAATGAATATATGCATATTAAATATTAATTTGTATGGGTGTTTTCTAACTGAGATTAAAGTAAATATTTTATAGTGTACATGAGGATGGAATTGACATAAGTGAATAGTATTTTTGGAAGATGTAATTTAATAAGCTAATCTTAATAGGCTTTTACTTATATTTAGTTGATAAGGAGTAAATATGGAGTTGCGATACAAATTTTCAGAGGATGAATTTCTCGCATTATGCCAAGAGAATCTTGGACGGGAAAAAACAACAGTTTTTGAAGATTTATATGAAGCTCTTATTCACTTTTTTAGTACTCCGGATTCAGTCTTAATAACCAACATAAAGCATAATTACCCATTTGAATACTATGATGATCACTTATCGCTGAAAGAGTATATAGACAAAGGGAAAATGATAATCCCTTATCTTCAATTTGAGCTACACAGTGATAAGGTCGCTGATCTAGAGGTTACGGACGTTAAACTACCTTCATTTATTTTATTATGTGATTTCCTGTATGGAGGAGGCGTTACAAGAAAGTACAATATCAAAAATACAAAAATGAAAACCAAAAACAAAACATCAATACAGCTTCTTTCCGTTGAATTCCCACAAGCATTGTTAACAAAGCTTAATTCACGAATGACACCACCAAAAAGTTTATTACCATCAAAATTAGGCTTTTATGAATGGCGGCAGACTTTCTATAACAAAGTGACCGGTGAAAGCTTCTTTTGCTTATGTTTTAAAGATGCAATATTTAGAGAGCAGAATGGTTTAATGGTAAGACATGCTCATCTTAAAAATGCATTAGAAAAGCAGTCATTTAAAGAATCGATTTGTCACATTTGCACTAACACAAATTCAGACTTAGTATTTGGAGGTTCTGTATTTAAAGGAAGATATGGTGCATATATTACAAAGCACTCAATACAAGAAGGTATTAGTGAAAGGGAGTCGGAAAACCATATTAGAGAGTTAAAAGGTGTAGCGCGTATAGGTGAAAGGTGGGTTAATGAAACCTTATTGTTTAACTACATCAATCTGCTATTTCCTCAATACACGGTTCAAAGAGAAGCATCACCAAGTTGGTTGAGTCGACAAAGGTTTGATGTCTATATCCCAGAGCTAAATTTAGCGATTGAGTACCAAGGGCAACAACACTATCTTGCTGTCGATCTATTCGGTGGAGAAGAAGGTTTAAAACGGACAAAGCAAAGGGATAAGGAAAAGCTTCAACTCAGTAAAGCAAATGGAGTGGAGATTATCTATTTTAGCTACAAAGATAATTTAACTGAAAAATTAGTACAAAATCGACTTAAAAATTATCTTAAAGAACCTCTATAAAAGTGTATTTTTAATCATGGATATAGATGATAAAAGCCATTATTTGAGCTATATATTAAGAAAAAACCCCGCACTTAGCGGGGTTTTTTCTTAATCCAAATTCAGATTAAGCATTTTCACGAGCAATCGCACGGTAACCAATATCTTTACGGTATTGAACGCCGTCGAATGTCACTTTTTCGCAAAGCTCTAATGCTTTTGCTTGTGCTTCACCAATCGTGTTACCAAGCGCAGTTACGCAAAGTACACGACCACCAGCAGTCACGATCTCACCATTTTCATTGGCTTTAGTACCTGCATGGAACACTTTCGCATCAGTCATTTCAGTGTCTAAGCCTGAAATTACATCGCCATTGCTTGAAGTTTCAGGGTAACCTTTAGATGCTAGTACGATACCTACAGTCTTACGCTGATCCCATTCAGCTTCCGCAGGTAAGTTACCCGCAATACCAGCTTCAACCAAATCAACTAAAGATGATTTTAAACGCATCATGATTGGTTGAGTTTCAGGGTCGCCAAAACGACAGTTAAACTCGATCACTTTTGGTTGACTTTTGTCGTCAATCATCAAGCCTGCGTATAAGAAACCTGTATAAACGTGACCATCTTTTTTCATACCTTCAACGGTAGGACGCATCACTTCATTCATGGTTTTTTCAAAAACTTCAGCTGTTACAACAGGCGCAGGAGAGTAAGCACCCATACCGCCTGTGTTTGGACCTTGGTCGCCTTCAAAAATACGCTTATGGTCTTGTGAAGTTGCCATTGGCAAGATGTTGTCGCCATCAATCATACAAATGAAAGATGCTTCTTCACCTGCAAGGAATTCTTCGATCACAACACGAGAACCTGCATCACCAAATTTGTTGCCTGCAAGCATGTCGTCAATCGCATCGAATGCTTCTTGATTGGTCATTGCAACGATTACGCCTTTACCTGCAGCAAGACCGTCAGCCTTAATCACGATTGGCGCACCATTTTTCTCAACAAATGCTTTCGCAGCATCTACTTCAGTGAACACATCATAGAATGCTGTTGGAATGTTGTGGCGTTTTAAGAAGTGCTTGGCAAAAGCCTTAGAGCCTTCAAGCTGTGCAGCAAACTGCGTTGGACCCCAAATTTTTACACCAGCTGCACGGCAAGCATCAACCACACCATTTACAAGCGGTGCTTCAGGGCCGACAATGACAAGTTCAACTGCATTGTTTTTTGCGAAATCGATAATTGCAGCATTGTCTAAAATACTTAAATTTACGTTTTCACATTTATTTTCAGTGGCTGTACCTGCGTTGCCCGGAGCAACAAAGACTTTAGCGACTTTATCGTCTTGTGCGATTTTCCATGCCAATGCATGTTCACGACCGCCATTACCCAAAACTAAAATATTCATTTAAAAAAATCCTTCTGAAATAGAATCCCCCTAAATCCCCCTTTGATAAAAGGGGGACTCCCTTCGCTCTACTATGATATAGAAAACCCTCCTTTATTAAGGAGGGCTAGGGAGGATTTAAAATTAATTAGTGACGGAAGTGACGCATACCAGTGAACACCATTGCAATACCAGCTTCGTCAGCCGCAGCAATCGTTTCTTCATCACGCATAGAACCACCCGGTTGGATAATGCATTTGATACCCGCTTTCGCAGCGTTATCAATACCATCACGGAATGGGAAGAATGCGTCAGATGCCATTACCGCACCTTCAACTACTAAGCCAGCATGTTCAGCTTTGATTGCAGCAATACGAGCTGAGTTTACACGGCTCATTTGGCCAGCGCCGACACCAATGGTTTGACGGTTTTTAGCATACACAATCGCGTTAGATTTTACGTATTTCGCTACTTTCCAAGCGAAGATCATGTCATCGATTTCTTGTTCAGTCGGCGCACGTTTGGTGACTACTTTAAGATCATCTTTAGTGATCATGCCCAAGTCTTGATCTTGAACTAACAAACCACCGTTTACACGTTTGTAGTCAAGTTGCGATTGACGCGCATCGATTGCTGGAAGTTCGCCACATACAAGTACGCGTACGTTTTTCTTCGCGCCTGTTACTTCAAGAACGCCTTCAGCAACGCTCGGTGCAATGATCACTTCAACGAATTGACGATCTACAATCGCTTGTGCAGTTGCAACGTCTAATTCACGGTTGAATGCAATGATGCCACCGAAAGCAGATTCAGGATCTGTTGCATACGCAAGATCATAAGCTGCTTGAATACCGTCTAAAGATACTGCAACGCCACATGGGTTAGCGTGTTTAACGATCACACAAGCAGGCTTCGCAAATGATTTCACACATTCAAGTGCTGCATCAGTGTCTGCAATGTTGTTGTAAGAGAGTTCTTTACCTTGAAGCTGTTTCGCTGTTGAAACAGAAGCTTCAGTCGCTGTGTCTTCTACATAGAATGCAGCAGCTTGATGCGGGTTTTCACCGTAACGAAGGTCTTGAACTTTGTTCAATTGAGTATTGAAAGTACGTGCAAACTTGTCTGCCTGACCTTCTTCTTTACCTACGCGAGCGCCTAAGTAAGAAGCGATCATGCCGTCATATTGAGCAGTATGTTCAAATGCTTTCACCGCTAGGTCGAAACGAGTTGCATGAGATAAAGCACCCTCAGCTTTAAGCTCGGCAACTACAGTTGCATAGTCAGATGCATTTACGATGATACCTACAGATGCATGGTTTTTTGCTGCAGCACGAACCATGGTAGGACCACCGATGTCGATGTTTTCGATAGCATCAGCAAGTGAACAGTTTGGTTTGGCTACCGTTGCAGCAAATGGATAAAGGTTTACAACGACTAAATCAATAGCATCAATGTTGTGTTCAGCCATCACAGCTTCGTCTAGACCACGACGAGCCAGGATACCCCCATGAATTTTTGGATGTAGTGTTTTTACACGGCCGTCCATCATCTCTGGAAAACCTGTATGCTCCGAAACTTCAACTACAGCCACATTATTGTCTTTCAACAATTTGTAGGTACCACCTGTAGATAAAATTTCTACCCCTAGAGCAGCAAGTTCTTGTGCAAATTCAACAATACCAGTCTTGTCAGACACAGAGATTAAAGCGCGTTTAATAGTCATGATCTTCGTCACAGTTTTCAAGGAACAGAATAAAACAAAATCAGCAATTTACAGGTTAAAAAAAATGCCTGCGGAAGCCGCAAGCATTTTATCATTTATTCACTCATTAAACCGTGAGCTTTTAACTTTTTACGTAAAGTACCACGGTTGAGTCCGAGAATCTCGGCAGCACGTGTTTGGTTACCACGTGTATATTCTAGAACTACAGATAGAAGAGGTTTCTCCATTTCTGCTAGCACCATGTCGTATACCTGAGATGGTTGCTCGCCCTGCAGTTGTGCAAAATAGTGGCGAACTGCGCGATCTACGTGGATACGTAAAGCAACATCAGATTGTGCAGTAAAAATAGGAGATTTGCTATTCATGCGAATTAATCCGAAAAACAAATATCACTTGGGTAAAGTGATATATAAAAGTGGTCTAGAAATTGAAATGAACTCCATTTTAGATCCTAAAACGGAAGTTCTAAAACTTAGTCATTACATTGAGCCTGTAGCTTGACACATCTCTGCGATTTGGTCGAAAAATAAGCGTAACAATAGTTAAAGTTTTGTTACTGACCAAAATCAAAACAAAAAAATCTGCACGATACGCAATAAATTTTATAGCGCATTAGGCAAGACTGTATTTGTTGTGAAAAAGTCGCGAGGAGTTGCAGCACATAGCTTTCGTGGCGCGTATCATACCATTGTCTAAGCAAAAGTGAGCAAGAAAACTGCATTTTTTTTAACTTTTTTTAATTTTTTAATGCTTTCTCAGCAGATTAGGGGCGAATTATTTCCAAAGTATAGCGATCAAAGCTTTTACGATCGACTGGAAGCTTAAATTTGAATTTAAACGGGCTGTTTTTTGGGATGCGCTGAATATTGACCAGACTTTCAATCAGGTACTCTTCGGAGGACAGGTTATAAGTTGCAATCACTTCACCGCGATGTTCCAGATTGATTCTTAAAATCGGTAAAGCCAAGCTACGGTCATGAAAGTTGATCAGCTCACCGCTAAACTCAGTTTCATTATTACCGGTTGCCTTGATTTTGACTTTATTGGCCTGAATCAGTGTGTAGTATTTTTCCAGATTGGAACAATTAAACACTTCACAGGCAGTGTTAAAGGCCAGGCTCATAACGTGACTGTTTTTGATGTATTGCGGATTGAACCAGAAAAATTGAAACAGCAGCAGGCTGAACAGTGACAGATTGAGTAAACTCCAGCCTATATAGTACATTGGCCCGCGTTTGGTTTGCTTTTCTGCCTGATCTTCCCAATTCATGCTCGGCAGAACTGAAATCGGCTCGGTACTGAAATAATTTAGGTTATTTAAATAGGTTTCCAGATCAATATTGGAATGTTCAACTTTTTGATCAAAAATCTGTAGCAAGCTATGACGATTGTGCTGCTGATCCGTGTGATAAACACCTGAGTTATTTTGAGCATTAGTTTTGCTGAATTCGCTGGAGTTTGATTGAGCGTGAGACATTGAGGCAGTGACCGAATTCCGGGTTTCGGTCACCAAATGCGATAAGGCATTAAATGAGGTGGTACATTTGGGACAGCAAACCATACCCTGCGCAATGGTGAGTTGAGCAACTGTGACCTTATAGGTGGTGGAACAGGTAGGGCAATGGGTTCTTTTGTCACTCATGGATTATTTATAGGCTCATTCGTTCTTATGGCGTTTACCCGAGATACGGCACCAGTGCTCATCTCGTTTTTCTACCTCTAATATATCAAAATAATTTGAGTAAATGCTAGTAACATCAGCAACTTGCTCTTCAATAACACCCGCAAGTGCGAACTGTCCCTCAGATTTGATTAAAGTTGCGAACTCGGGAGCCAGCATCATCAGTGGTGCTGCCAGAATATTGGCAACAAATACGTCAGCTTTGGTATTGCCGAGCTCATCTCTAAATTCTTCTGGCAGTCCGACATAAAGTTTGTCCAGTACGCCATTCAGTTCAGCGTTTTGCTGAGTCGCCAGTACAGCTTGTGGGTCGATATCAGTAGCATATGCTTTTTTCGCACCTAATAGCAGTGCAGCTACCGCGAGAATACCTGAGCCACAGCCATAATCGATGACAATTTTATCTTTCACATCAATCTTGCCGAGCCATTGTAAGCACAGGAAAGTTGAAGCGTGGTTGCCTGTTCCGAAAGCCAGACCTGGATCAAGCTTGATGTTTACCGCATCGGCATCAGGTGCTTCCATCCATTCGGGTACGATCCAGTATTTATCAGCAATCTGAATTGGCTCATAGGCATCCATCCAGGTGCGTTCCCAAGCCTGATCTTCAATCAGTTCATGACGGATCGGAGCATCTGGCATTTGTGCACGAATAAAGGTTTCTAGTGCGGTAACATCAATTTCTTCGCCTTCTTCCTGCGCATAAATACCGGTCACAATCACTTTATTCCAGAGTGGTGTTTCACCTGGAAGTGGTTCCAGCAAATCCTGGTTTTCAGCATCATCCAAAGTCACACTCACTGCGCCTAGCGAGCTGAGTAATGTCTCAGTAAAATCAACCTGAGCCTGTTCAACCGTAATATGAATTTGTAACCACTTCACAGAAATAACCTTTATACATTTTTCAAAAAGCTATTGTAACGGAAGTTCAGACTCAACGCTGCTATCTTCTTGATCCATTCCCAAAATAAAAAGGATGCCTGAGGCATCCTTTGAACAGTTCCAGAGCTTATCTAATCCAGATTCGTTAAAGGTGTTTGCGCCGGGAGTGGTGCAAGCCGGTTCAACAGACTGCCAAAAATTGCAGCAAAGATATACATAAAGATAGAATAAACCGCGGCTGGCATCGCCACAGCAGCACTGCCAATCACGGTCAGGGCAATGGTCATGGCGAGGGTGCTGTTATGAATGCCAATTTCAAATGCACTGGCACGGGCTTGAGCGCTATTAATATTCAGTAGTCGCGGAATCAGATAACCAATACTCAGGCTCAGGATGCAGAACAAGGCAGTCGCCAGACCCACCTGGGTCAAGTATTCACCGATATTGCTGCGCTCTTTGATGAGTGTGGCAATAATAATCAGCACCAAAAAGCCAATCGAAAAAATCCGCAGCGGCCGATTCAGTTTTGCGGTCACGCCTGGTGCATAGCGCCGAATCAACATGCCAATTCCCACCGGAATCAGGATGATCGCAAAGACTTGCAGAATCTTGCCGAATTGCAGGCCAACTTGCTGGCTATCCTGCATAAAATGCATGATCGAAAAATTAATAATTAAAGGTAAGGTAATTGCTGCGATGACTGAGTTGATAGCAGTCAAAGTGATATTGAGGGCTAAGTCACCTTTAAACAGATAGCTAAACAGGTTGGCCGTTGCACCCCCGGGCGAAGCCGCCAGGAGCATCAACCCGACCGAGAGCAATGGGGTTAAAGCGAATAGTTTGCAAAGCAAAAAGGCAATGCCAACCAGAACAACCAGTTGGCAGAACAATGCTATAAATACGGCTTTGGGGTGGCGAGTGACACGGCTAAAGTCCCGAGGCGTCAGTTCAAGGCCCAGTCCCATCATGATGATTGCAAGTGCCAGCGGCAGTAATATCGTTATAAGGCCAGAATCCATCTGTATGCTCCTTGTCGAAAATTGTTTTAATACTTCTGATTTTCTTTAGAAAAGCATACGGCCTTATAGCAGAATCAGCCAAATAAATTACAAATCTGATAAACGACTTTTATTACTATATACCACTTGCTGGCGGCTAATCAGCACACCGAAAATGGTCGCGAAACTGTACATGAAAATTGTATAAATGCCTGCTGGAATGGCCATCGTGACATTATTCAGAACCGAAATCGCAATGGTTAGGGCAATGGCTGTGTTATGAATGCCGATTTCAAAGGTACAGGCGCGTGCCATTTTCTCAGGAATGCCCATGAGTAGAGGGATGCAATAGCCAATAAACAGGCTGGAAAAACATAAAATCGCAGTTGCTGTACCAATATTGGCAAAGTATTCGACCAAATTCGAACGTTCTCTGAAAATGGCGAATATGAATAGGATGGTTAGAAAACCGATAGAGAGTAAGCGCATGGGCCTGCTGACAGTAATCGACAGGTTTGGAAATTTGGCCCGAAGCAGCATACCCATGATCACGGGAATCAAGGTAATTAAAAACACCTGCACAATCTTTTCAACTGGAAAAGTCACGTTTGAGTCATGACTCATAAAGTAGTGTAAGGATAGATTGATAATAAAGGGCAGGGTAAAAATAGAGATGATGGTATTAATGGCGGTTAGAGTAATATTCAGTGCCACATCACCTTTATATATGTAGCTAAACAGGTTCGCGGTTGGGCCGCCAGGTGAGGCGGCTAGCAACATCAGACCTACAGCAAGCAAAGCGGGCAAGTCCAAAATCAGACAAATAAAAAAAGCAACGCTGGGTAATAGGACTAACTGCGCAAATAAAGTAATAAAAATGACTTTAGGATAGCGACTTAAGCGCAGGAAATCTTTGATGGTGAGTTCTAGCCCCAGCCCCATCATCATGATTGCCAATGTAATTGGCAAAAAAACGCTAAAAAACCCCGAATCCATGAATTTGCCTTTTTATTATACATTTATAGATATATTTTGAGTTTAGCCTAGATGAATAAATAAGCAATAAAAAACGGGCAAAATGCAGTCACTTTGCCCGTCAAAGCTTTTACTTGAAATCTAAACTATTTAGATATATATCGGCTACATACCTGGCTGGCCTTGCATTGGTGAGTCAGGCTGTGCTGGCTGGTTCATCTGATGCTCTGCATTGGTTGGCTTTGCATCGGTGGCTGCATTGGCTGACTTTGCATCTGAGATTGTCCCTGAGGGCGTGGTGGCATAAAGCCTAATGCACATTTACCTTTGACTTCGGCACCATTAATGGTGGCAGTGGTTGCACCACTGTTGCCGCTACAAGTACTCATGAGTTCGGCTTCATCGCCTTTGATTGAAGCGTTTTTGGATGAAGCGAAAAACTGCGGTTCACAGGTACCATTCCAGATAATGCCGCGATGGGCAAAACTGACTTGTGCACCTTGGGATTTGCCTTTACAAACCTGTTGGTACTTTTGTGCATTATAAATGGTTTCGACCTTATCATTCGCTGATGCAGCAAATGGCGCAAAACATAAACCACATAGAACGGTTGAGAGGAAAATATTCTTATTCATCTTTTATACCTTTGTTTGTAATGTAACCAACATATAGATTAAAAAATGCGCGAGATTAAACAATGCAAATCGAGTAAATTTCTCAGCTTATATGTTTAATTTATATAGTTCCTCTGCAAAGTTAAATTACAGTGCTTTATTGTTATGCGAGTTAAGTGCGATTTATCTCAGGATAAATTCAACTGAATTTGTCTACTTTAGAGTGAAATTTGCTATAATGCTCAGCTATTCTTTTTTATCTCTCAATTACCACTATGCATTATCCTAAAGTATACGATGTCATTGTTATCGGTGGCGGTCACGCCGGTACGGAAGCGGCTCTGGCTGCAGCGCGTATGGGTCGACAGACTTTACTCTTAACTCATAACATTGAGACTTTAGGGCAGATGAGCTGTAACCCGGCCATCGGTGGTATTGGTAAATCGCATTTGGTGCGTGAAATTGATGCCTTGGGCGGTGCGATGGCACTGGCTGCCGATAAAGGCGGTATTCAATTCCGTATTTTGAACTCGCGTAAAGGTGCTGCAGTACGTGCAACACGTGCGCAGGCGGACCGTGTACGTTATAAGGCGGCTATTCGCGAAACATTAGAAAACCAAGCAAACCTTGATATTTTTCAGCAAGCCGCAGATGACCTGATTGTTGAAGGCGATACCGTTAAAGGTGTGGTTACCCAAATGGGTATCCGTTTTGATGCGAAAACTGTGGTGCTGACAGCAGGTACATTCTTAGGTGGTGTCATCCACGTTGGTCTGGAGAAATCTAGCGGTGGTCGTGCTGGTGATCCGCCATCTATTTCACTTGCACATCGTTTGCGTGAATTAAACTTGCCAGTAGGTCGTTTAAAAACAGGTACACCACCACGTATTGACGCGCGTTCAGTGGATTTCTCTGTGATGACACCACAGCCGGGTGATTTCCCATCTCCGACCATGTCATTCATGGGGGATGTGTCTATGCATCCTGAGCAGGTAAATTGCTATATCACGCATACCAATGAACGCACGCATGAAATCATTCGTGGCGGTTTAGACCGTTCACCGATGTACACGGGTGTGATCGAAGGTGTTGGACCACGTTATTGCCCATCGATTGAAGATAAGATTCACCGTTTTGCCGATAAAGATTCTCACCAAGTCTTCTTGGAGCCTGAAGGCTTGGATACACATGAGCTTTATCCAAATGGTATTTCGACTTCTTTACCGTTCGACGTTCAGTTTGAACTGGTTCGCTCGATCCGTGGTATGGAAAATGCGCACATTCTTCGTCCGGGCTATGCCATTGAATACGATTACTTCAACCCACAAGCGTTAAAGTTCACGCTTGAGACTAAAGCCATCAATAACCTGTACTTCGCGGGTCAAATTAATGGTACTACCGGTTATGAAGAAGCGGGTGCACAGGGTTTGCTTGCAGGCTTGAACGCAGCACGTCGTGCTTGGGATCAGGAACAGTGGACACCAAAACGTGATGAAGCGTACATGGGCGTTCTGGTTGATGACCTGATCACATTGGGTACCAAAGAACCGTACCGCATGTTTACCTCACGTGCCGAATACCGTTTGATGCTGCGTGAAGATAACGCAGATCAGCGTTTAACCGCAATTGGTCGTGAAATGGGTCTGGTGGATGATGCACGTTGGGCAGTGTACTGTGAGAAAATGGAAGCAGTAGAAAAAGAAACGGGTCGTTTACAACACCTGTGGGCTGCACCAAACAATCCAATGGGCAAGAAATTCGTTGAGATGACCGGTGCAGACCTGTCTAAAGAATGTTCGGCGATCGATTTGTTGAAACGTCCAAATATTTCATTTGCTCAAATTGCAGAGTTAACCAATTCTGAAGTATCACCATTTGTCGGTGAGCAAATTGAAATTGCAGTGAAATATGCGGGTTATATTAACCGTCAGCATGAAGACGTGGCACAAATGAAACGTCTGGAAGAAACCCGTATTCCTGCGGATTTTGATTATGACATCGTGTCGGGTCTGTCCCGTGAAATTACTCTGAAACTGAAAGATGTTCGTCCTGAAACATTGGCGCAAGCCAGTCGTATTCCGGGTGTAACGCCTGCAGCAGTTCAACTGGTGATGATTACAATTCGTAAGAATGCACAAGCAAAGAAATCTGCTTAAGATTTTGAGCTAGAAAAGCCCGCGTTAAGCGGGCTTTTTTATAGGAAAATTTTCTGGATAAGCTTTGACTATGGTTTGATTGTAAAAAACTACTATTAAAATAAGTTATTGATAAATTTAAACAATAAAAATAATTAATATTTAAAAACTCTGTCTGTGCAAGCTTTTAAGTCTAATTTGGCTATTGCTGGGTTTGAATGGATAGCTTAAACCCGACTATTGTCGTGCTATTTCTCTATCAAGATTAGGTTAAGAATAATGCAACGGATCGTCAGACTATCAAACGGTTTGTGAATTATTGATGGAGATCAGTCATGGCACAGTCATACAGCGAAAAAGCCCAAAAAATATTAACGATATTCTTATGTTTCTGGGTCGCATTTTTTGAAGGTTTTGACCTTCAAGCTCCCGGGATTGCGGCGAAAGGAATTGCAGCAAGCTTTGGTTTAGATCAAATCCAAATGGGCTATGTATTTAGTCTGGGTGTCTTTGGAATGCTGTTTGGCGCATTCTTTGGCGGACGTATTGCAGATTATCTAGGACAAAAGAAAGTCCTAATGCTTTCTGTGACTATTTTTGGTCTGTTCATGTCGTTGACTGCAATTGCGCCAAGCATCGAAGTTTTATATGCAGCGCGTTTCTTTGCTGGTTTGGGTTTAGGTGCGGCAATGCCAACCATGATTTCAGTCGTCGGTGATGAAGCAACGGAAGCCAACCGTGGCAAGCTAAATAGTCTGATGTATTGTGGTTTGCCGGTAGGGGCGATCTTTGTTGCCGGTCTGGCCATGCTGCTTCCGGATATTCAATGGCAAACCTTATTCCTGATTGGGGGATTAACGCCTTTGGTATTGCTTCCATTGATGGCGTTTATTCTTAAAGATAAGCCTAAAATGAATGCGGAAGCGCCGGTTTCTGGCGAAGCTGTACCGGGAATGGCTGAAGTTTTGTTCAAGCAGCGACAGTATAGAAATACATTACCTCTTTGGGTTGGTTTCTTTTTTACCCTCATGATCAATTATATTTTGATCAGCTGGTTGCCTAACTTGCTTATGGAACAAGGTTTGCAGAAACAACAGGCATTTCTGGTGATGTTGGTGTTCCAGGTGGGCGCGGTTATTGGAACCCTGAGCCTAGGTTATTTACTGGATCGTTTAAAGCTTTGGCAAATGGCGACCATCATTTATAGTGGCTTGTTTGTTGCCTTGGTATTGTTATTCACCACAACTTCTATTCCGTTATTAATTTTGGCGGGAGTCATGGGTGGCATTTTCTCTACGGGTGGTCAATCTATTCTATATGGGATCTCACCGATTTTTTACTCAGGCGCAGGCAAAGTGACAGGCGTGGGCAGTGCGATCTCTTTAGGGCGTTTAGGGGCGATGACTGGACCATTATTAACTGGAAAAATTCTGGCATTAGGTTTGGGCACCACAGGTATTCTTGTGGCAAGTTTACCAGCAGTGGTCGTATCGGCAGTAGCCGTCACTGCACTATCACGTTATAAGGCTGCTCATAAGTAATTAATCATTGAGATCTATCAATACAAAAAGGGAATCTGAAAATTCCCTTTTTTATCGTCGAGACTTTTAATTGAATAAAGTCAGTCCATAAAATTTGCTAAAATATACGAATAGCAAACAGATTGATTTTTATATGGCTTATCAACTTATTCCACTCTCGATTCAGGCCACTGATAATATTGCCTGTCCACATTGTCAGCACAACGTGATTGATTGGGCAGAAGAGCAATATGTGCAACCTTGTGAGCATACCCTGTTTATTGCCATGGATATCGGCTTTGAATATATGACCGATGAATTCGAGCACAGCATGCCGCGTTCTGTAGATGATCTGCATGCCAATGATGATCAGGTGAATATGCTGGATGAAATCACCCAGGCGACTTATCCAGATTATCTGATATATAAGTCTGATCTGGGCATAGATGGGTATTTCCGCTATGTGGGTTTTACTGCATAAATCATCATCAATAAAAAAGCGCCAATCGGCGCTTTTTTATATGGAAAGATTAACTTTCTATTTCTTCTTCGATTTCATCATCCGTAGTATCCATGCCCAGTTCTTTAAGCTTGCGCGTTAAAGTATTACGACCCCAACCTAAAAGTTCTGCGGCATGACGTTTACGGCCACGGGTTTGTTGCAAGGCTGCATTAATCAAGGTGCGTTCAAACATCGGCGTCGCAACATCCAGAAGTTTCATTTCACCGTTTTTGAGTTTCTGCATCGCCCATTGACCCAGTAATTCATCCCAGTGATGCGGTGCGATCTGGTTCAGCGTTGGAATTGGCGCGCCCGGATCCTGCTGATGAATTGGAATCTGTTTTAGTTCAGGTGGCAAGTCTTCAGGATAGACTTCACGGCCTGTGATCATTACTGTCAGCCAGCGACAGGTATTTTCAAGTTGACGCACATTACCTTGCCATGGCAATTTCTGCATATATTCTTGGGTTTCAGGACGTAATATCTTTGGATTGACCCCAAGTTCTTTACCGGCACGTGCCAGAAAATGCTGCGCCAGCATCGGAATATCTTCACTACGATGTGCCAGTTTTGGAATATGAATACGAATTACATTCAGGCGGTGATATAAGTCTTCACGGAAACGACCATCATGGACCAGTTTTTCCAAATCCTGATGTGTTGCAGCCACGATACGCACATCGACCTTAACCGGAATATGACCGCCAACTCGGTAGAACTCTCCATCGGCTAGGACACGCAATAAACGGGTCTGGGTCTCAAATGGCATATCGCCAATTTCATCTAAAAACAGCGTACCGCCATTTGCCTGTTCAAAACGACCTTGGCGCTGGGTATTAGCACCGGTAAATGCACCTTTCTCATGGCCGAAAAGTTCAGTTTCGATCAGGTCTTTTGGAATCGCCGCCATATTGAGGGCAATAAAAGGTTTTGAGCTGCGTGGTGAATGACGATGCAGGGCATGCGCTACCAGTTCTTTACCTGTACCAGACTCACCATTAATCAACACGGTAATATGCGATTGTGATAAACGGCCAATGGCACGAAACACTTCCTGCATGGCAGGCGATTCACCAATAATCTCTGTAGATTGAATCGGCGGGGCAGTCTTTGCGGACTCCTGCTGCTGCAGCTTGGTGATATGTAAAATTGCACGATTTACCAGCGCCAGTGCTTCATCAATATCAAAAGGCTTAGGCAGATATTCAAAAGCACCAGTTTGATAACTGGATACAGCCGACTCCAAGTCTGAATGCGCCGTCATAATAATCACAGGCAAGTCAGGATAATTGTGTTTGACCTTGCCCAGGAAGGTAAGACCATCAATCCCAGGCATACGGATGTCGGTCAGAATCACATCGGGTGCTTCCAGACTCAGTTGATCCAGTGCAGATTGTGCTTCTTCAAAACTGGTAACATCCAGACCTTCTTCTTTAAAGGTCTTTTCCAGTACCCAGCGCATGGCACGATCGTCATCAATCACCCATATTTTATTTCGCGACATGATTCGACTCCCAAGGTAAATATAAGCTAAAGACGGTTTTTCCAGCTACCGACTGACACTCGATCATGCCGTTGTGCTGATGAATAATATTTTGAGCAATACTGAGGCCCAGTCCGGTCCCTTTGGCACGGCTGGTGACCAGCGGATAAAACACCGATTCGATAATCTCTTCCGGAACACCTGGGCCATTATCTTCAATATCAATCCTTACTACAGAGCGGTGAATCACCCCGTTAATGGTAAAGAGACGCTGAATCCGGGTTCTTAAAATCAGTTCCGGTTGATGTTCGACAAAGAACTCCTTGTTCTCGGTCATGGCCTGTACGGCATTGGCGCAAATATTCAAAATGACCTGAATCAATTGATCACGGTCTGCCAGCACTTCAGGCAAGGACAGGTCGTAATCCCGGGTAATCTTGATTTTCTTTTTGGTCTGATTGGCAATCAGTGAACGCACCCGTTCCAGAGGTTCATGCACATTGACCAGTTCATAGCTCGGAAGCTGGCGTGAACCGAGCATGGTATCGGCCAGATTTCTGAGTCGATCCACTTCGCTAATAATAATGTCGGTAAATTCTTTGTATTGTGGATCATTCAAACTGCGTGCCAGGAGTTGAGTCGCCCCGCGAATGCCACCCAAGGGATTCTTGATTTCATGCGCAACACCGCGAATCAGCTGACGCGCTACCTGATGCTGTTGCAGCAGATTTTCTTCACGAGAGATTTTTAACATGCGATCGCGAGGATTGAGTTCGATGAGCAGTAGCGGATGATAAGGTTTGCCCAGATTTAGCTGAGAAACAGTGTAGTCAACATGAATGTCTTTAAAGTTGACCAGAATAGTGGCTTCGCGGCGTGTATAAGGCTGTCCCGTAGTTAAAGTATTATTCAGGGCTTCTTCGGTATTAAACTCATCTGTCGGGTTTTGCAAAATATTGAGCACGGATGTGCCGCTCGCGCGGAATAAGCTCACATCAAATAAGGCTTCACAGGCAGAATTCAGATAATAAATATTAAGATCGCGGTCTATCAATAAGATACACGTGGTCATATTGTCCACTAAAGCACGATAGTCGATCGGAATAATTTGATCCATTCGCGGGTTTGTTCCTGTATTAAAATGGCGCAATGGCATCTTCATAAAGCAATTTAATCAATTTTAAGTTCTGATTTGATGCAAGATGCACGCCAACTTTTATGACTAGAGATTATTTATTGCGATGAAATGCAGAAATGTGACAGAGCAACACAATTCATCTTAGATATAGCGGATTAAATTGAGGCTGTAAATCTAAAATGATTCATTTTGGTGCATTGGTAAGTATGTTGAATATTTTATGGCAATATTTTAGTGCATGATGCAAAGAGTCAGGTTTTCAACTATTTTTATGATGCGAAAAGACATACAATACGCGCATTCTAGTAGAGCGAAAATTCATGAAGTCCCCCAAAGTCGGTTTTGTATCTTTAGGTTGTCCTAAGGCATTGGTAGATTCTGAACGTATTTTAACCCAGTTAAAGACTGAAGGTTATGACGTCGCTTCGGATTATGACGGTGCTGATTTAGTTGTAGTAAATACCTGTGGTTTCATTGAATCCGCAGTGCAAGAATCGCTAGATGCGATTGGTGAGGCGATGAGCGCGAATGGTCGCGTGATCGTAACAGGTTGTCTAGGTAAAGACGAAGACAAGATTCGCCAAATGCATCCCAATGTCCTGAAAGTGACAGGTGCAGCGGCATATAAAGAAGTTATGGATGCGGTTCATCAATACGTGCCTGAGCCGCCAAAACACAATCCATTTATTGATCTGGTTCCAGAACAAGGCATCCGCCTGACGCCAAAACACTATGCTTATCTGAAAATATCCGAAGGCTGCAACCATCGTTGTACTTTCTGTATTATTCCAAGCATGCGTGGCGATCTGGTTTCACGTCCAGTCGGTTCTGTGCTTGATGAAGCTGCAGCGCTGAAACGTGCCGGTGTAAAAGAAGTACTCGTTATCTCCCAGGATACTTCTGCTTATGGCCTGGACACGAAATACAAGCTGGATTTCTGGAATGGCCAGCCGGTTAAAACCAAATTCTATGACATGTGTGAAGCATTAGGTCAGTTGGGAATCTGGGTGCGTTTGCACTATGTTTACCCGTATCCGCATGTAGATGCAGTAATTGACCTGATGGCACAAGGCAAAATCCTGCCTTACCTGGATATTCCATTCCAGCATGCAAGTCCAAAAATTCTCAAACTGATGAAACGACCTGCGCACAGTGAAAACACACTGGAGCGTTTGAAAATCTGGCGCGAGAAATGTCCTGATCTGGTGTTGCGTTCAACATTCGTGGTGGGCTTCCCGGGTGAAACTGAAGAAGACTTCCAGATGTTGCTGGACTGGTTGAAAGAAGCCCAGCTGGATCGTGTGGGATGTTTCACCTATTCGCCAGTTGAAGGCGCGACCGCAAATGATTTGCCAGATCACGTTCCTGAAGAAATTAAACAAGAGCGTTATGAGCGTTTCATGCAGGTTCAGCAAGAAATCTCGGCAGCCAAACTCCAAAAACGTATCGGTCAGACCATGACTGTGCTGGTAGATGACCTGGAAGACGAATTCCCGGTAGCGGTTGCGCGTTCTTATGCAGATGCACCTGAAATTGATGGCAATGTTTTTGTTGAAGATATCGATAAAAGCGTCATTAAGGCAGGGGATTTACTTGAAGTCGAGATTACCGATGCAGATGAATACGATCTGTACGCAAAACTCATTTCAATCAAGTCTGCTTAAGATTTTGAATTAAAAAAAATTAAATTGAATAGTTTGGAGTTTGATGATGTTGGATTCTAAAAAGCCACGCTTTGGTCGCATCCTGTTAAAGCTTTCTGGTGAAGCGCTGGCAGGCAATAAAGACATGGGGATCGATGCACAAGTGCTCGATCAGATGTCACTTTCTATTGCGCACCTCGTGGGTTTAGGCGTACAAGTAGGTATTGTTGTGGGTGGTGGTAACCTGTATCGCGGTAGCCAGCTACAAAAAGATGGTCTGGTTGGCCGTGTAACTGGCGATCAGATGGGTATGCTGGCTACAGTCATGAATGGTTTGGCACTTCGCGACGCTTTGGTGCGCCGTAATATTAAAACCCGTTTAATGTCTGCATTGCCAATTGGTGCTGTGGTTGAGTCTTACTCAAGCCGTGATGCAATCCGTCACCTGACTCAGGGTGAAGTGTGTGTATTCGTGGCAGGTACAGGTAATCCGTTCTTTACGACAGATACTGCTGCCTGTTTACGTGGTATTGAAATCGAATCAGACTTGATCTTGAAAGCGACCAAAGTTGATGGCGTATATAATAAAGATCCAAGCAAATATGATGATGCGGTTAAATATGACACATTGACTTTTGACCAAGTTCTGGACGAAAAGCTGGGTGTGATGGACTTAACTGCAATCTGTTTATGTCGTGATCACAATGTGCCGCTACAAGTATTCGATATGAATAAATCTGGCGCATTGCTTTCCGTTGTGATGGGTGAAAAAGAAGGGACTCACGTTACCAATTAATGACGTGAGCACCAAAGCACTTTATACTACACGCTAATTTAGTAATAACCTCTTTTCAAGAATTAAGTAAGGAAGATCATATGATTAACGATCTTAAAAAAGACAGCGAAGACCGTATGAACAAAACTCTAGAATCTCTAGAGCATGGTTTTGCAAAAGTTCGTACCGGTCGTGCGCATCCATCAATTTTAAATAACGTGATGGTTTCTTACTATGGTTCAGACGTTCCATTGAACCAGGTGGCAAACGTAGGTGTTGAAGATTCACGTACTTTGTTAATCCAGCCTTTCGAACGTTCAATGGTTTCTGCAATTGATAAAGCGATTCGTGAATCTGACTTGGGTCTGAACCCGATTACAGCAGATGCGATTCGTGTACCGATGGCTGCGTTGACTGAAGAAACGCGTCGTGACATGCAGAAAGTTGCGCGTAATGAAGCAGAGAATGCCAAAGTGGCGATCCGTAACATTCGCCGTGATGTATTGGGTGATATCAAAGCTTTGCTGAAAGAAAAAGAAATTTCTGAAGACGAAGAGCGTCGTGCTGCTGACGAAATCCAGAAAATTACGGACAAATTTGTTGCTGAAGTTGACAAGCGCTTGGCTGCGAAAGAAGCTGAATTGATGAAGGTCTAATTCATCGATGACCGTTGCTGAAGAAAATCCCCGTCTTCCGAAACATGTTGCCATCATTATGGATGGCAACAATCGTTTTGCCAAAAAAAATCAGATGCAGAAAGGTGATGGACACCGTGAAGGAAAAACGGTTCTGGATCCGATTGTTGAACACTGTAAAAAAAGAAATATCCAGGCTTTAACTGTATTTGCTTTTTCCAGTGAAAACTGGAATCGTCCACAGTTTGAAGTCGAATTGCTCATGAAGTTGCTGGTTGATACCATTCATGAACAATTACCCCGCATGGAAAAATTCAATATTGCCTTACGCTTTATCGGTGATCGCAGCCGTTTGTCCCCAGAATTACAGGGGCTTATGTTGCATGCCGAACAAAGGACTGCTAATTTCAATAGTATGACACTCACTATTGCAATCAGTTATGGTGGTATGTGGGATATGGCACAAGCTGCACAGCGAATTGCCAGCGATGTTTTAACAAATAAATTAGATCTTGATGCAATTAATACTGATGTATTTGGTCAATATGTCAGCCTCGGTGATTTACCTGCAGTTGATCTGCTGATTCGTACGGGTGGAGATTTCCGTCTGTCGAATTTCCTGTTGTGGCAGGCAGCCTATGCAGAGCTGTATTTCACTGAGACGCTATGGCCAGAATTTACCGTCGAAGAACTTGATGATGCACTTGCCGTATTTGGTGGGCGTGAACGTCGTTTTGGTAAAACATCAGAACAGATTCATCAGGAAAAACTTGAGAATTAATACATGTTTGAGCGGATTATAACCGCATTGGTGTTGGTAGCAGTGGTACTGAGCTGTATGTTTGCTACCGAATCACATTATCCAATGTTTGTATTGATGGTTCTTGCTGCAGGGGTGGCCGGCTATGAGTGGTTCAAACTCATGCCGCGAAAATTTAAACATGTCATCAAACCTGTTGCTTGGGGATATGGAGTGCTCACTGCGGCACTTTCAGCTTTGGCATTGTATTTTGCCGAAGTTGCCTTATTGTTATGGGTAGCTTCTATAATTACCTGGTTGCTCAGTATTTACTGGGTTAAAACCTATCCTGAATATGATGGCTGGTACAACGCCAGCCTGCACGGAATCGGCGTAGTTCTGATCTCTGCTGCGGTTACTGCAATTTTCTCTGTCTGGCAAAGTTCACCGTGGTGGCTGATGTACCTGTTTTTACTGGTATGGGGTGCAGATAGTGGTGCATATTTTGTGGGTCGTAAATTTGGCAAGAAAAAGCTGGCGCCGAATGTTAGTCCTAATAAATCCGTAGAAGGGCTGTATGGCGGTATCGTTACTTCAATGCTGATCGTGACGGCAGTTGCCTTGCTTTATCTGGATATGACTTGGCCAGAACTGATTTTATTTCTGATTCTATCTGTCGTTACAGTATTTAGTTCGGTACTGGGTGACCTGTTTGAATCCATGATCAAACGTCGTGCCGGTATTAAGGATTCAGGTCGAATTTTGCCAGGACATGGCGGAGTACTGGATCGTATTGATTCTTTGCTTGCTGCAGCTCCAATCTTTGCAGCAGGTATGGCTGTTTTAAAACTTATTGGTGTAGATTTATAAATGTCACAAGCAGTTTGTATACTGGGTGCTACAGGTTCAATTGGTCAAAGTACTTTAAAAATCTTGCAGCGACATCCTGAAGCATACTCGGTTTTTGCTGTGACCGCGCAAAGTCGTATCGAGGAGCTGGTTGAAATTTGCCGGCAATACTGTCCTAAAGTGGTGGTGGTGCCGGCTGAAAAAGTAGATGAACTTTCAAAACTACTTCAGCAACACCATTTATCTGATATTGAAATTCTGCAAGATGAAGCCGGTTTAATCGCTGTGGCTGAACACGCGGATGTTGATATCGTTATGGCGGCAATTGTCGGTGCTGCAGGCTTGTTGCCGACATTGGCTGCAGTGAAAGCGGGTAAACGCGTACTGCTGGCCAATAAAGAAGCCTTGGTGATGTCAGGTGACATCATGATGCAGGCAGCGCGCGATCATGGTGCCTTATTGCTTCCCGTTGACTCCGAACATAACGCGATTTTCCAATGTCTGCCACCGCATTATTTTGAGGCAGAGCGTCATGGCAAGCCCAAACTGGGTGTATCCCAGATTCTGCTGACCGCGTCGGGTGGGCCGTTTCTGAACCACAGCATACAGCAACTTGAAGAGGTCACACCTGCCCAAGCTTGCAAGCATCCTAACTGGTCCATGGGTCAAAAAATTTCAGTCGATTCTGCTACCTTGATGAATAAAGGCTTAGAATTGATCGAAGCCTGTCATTTGTTTGCAGTTCAAGAACAATTTGTTACAGTTGTTGTGCATCCACAGAGTATTATTCACTCCATGGTTCAATACGTTGATGGTTCGACTTTGGCACAAATGGGTAATCCGGATATGGGCACGCCTATTGCACATGCTTTGGCATGGCCTGAGCGTATTAGTACGCATGTGGCGCCACTGGATCTGTTTATGCATTCACAACTTAATTTTCAAGAACCGGATATGCTCCGTTTCCCTGCATTAAAATTGGCCCGTCAGGCCATGCAGAGTGGCGGAATTGCACCGACAATTTTAAATGCGGCCAATGAAATTGCAGTTGCTGCATTTTTAAATCAACAGATCAGATTTACCCAAATTCCTCAGGTAGTTGAGCACGTCCTAAATCAGATGGACAATCAACCCGCACATGATCTGGAGGCTATCTTGCAAGCAGATCAAATGGCGCGAGGTTTATCACAGCAATATGTTGTGAATAAAGGAAGTTAAGATATGAATGCCTTGTTTATGATTGCCGCTGCAATTCTCTTACTCGGTCCCTTAATTGCGATTCATGAGTTCGGTCACTATATTGTGGCGCGTAAACTGGGCGTTAAAGTATTGGTCTATTCCATTGGATTTGGGCCAACATTATTAAAATGGACCTCGAAAAAATCCGGAATTCAGTATCAATTGTCTGCCTTGCCTTTGGGTGGCTATGTCAAGATGCTGGATGAACGCGAAGGTAATGTCTCTGAAGAGGACTTACCCAAAGCCTTCAATCGTCAGCATCCGTGGAAACGAATCGCCATCGTGGCAGCGGGACCATTAATCAACCTGATTTTTGCAGTTCTTCTATTCTGGGTGTTATTTTTACCGGCACAAGAACAGCTCAATACCCGTGTAGGCAAAATTTTACCAAATACGCCTGCTGCAACCGTACAAATGCAGCCGGGCGACAAAATTGTAGCTGTGGATGGTACTCAGGTGGAAACCTGGGAAAAACTCAGTTATGCCTTGGTGGATCGTGTTGGTGAAACTGGTGTGGTTTCTATTCAGGCAGATCGCGCTGGTGAAAACAAATTGTTCCAGTTGCCGATTCAAAACTATTTAAAAGATCAAAGTCAATCGCCACTAGAAAGCCTGGGTTTCTTGCCTTATCGGCCAGAAATTCCGGCAGTGATCAGCAAACTGAGTGAAGATGGTGCAGCCATCCGTCAAGGTTTGAAAGAAGGCGACAAGATTCTGGCCATTGACGGCGTTCAGATGAAAGACTGGTTTGATGTGGTGCAGGTGGTACAGGCATCTCCAGAAAAATTACTCAAAATGGATGTACTACGCGAAAATCAGGTGGTTCAGCTGGAAGTCATGCCACAAGGTAAACGTGACAATATGGGCAATGTGACTGGTATGCTGGGCGTACAAAGCGATCCGGGTAAACTGAACATTCCTGCAGAATATAAACAGACCATTCATTACTCGCCAGGCGAAGCACTGGTAATGGCATTTGATAAAACAGCACATTTATCTTCGATGATTCTGAACTCGATTGTCAAAATGGTACGCGGTCTGATTGGTCTGGATAATTTATCAGGTCCAATTACCATTGCCAAAGTGGCAGGACAAAGCGCAGAAATGGGCTGGGAAACTTTTATTTCCTTTATGGCGCTAATGAGTGTAAGTTTAGGAATATTAAATCTACTACCCATTCCAATGCTTGATGGCGGACATCTGGTTTACTATTTTGTTGAATTAATTCGTGGTAAACCTGTTTCCGAACAAATACAATTGGTTGGACTAAAAATTGGTATGGTACTGCTCGGCAGTATGATGCTTCTGGCATTATTTAATGATTTTATGCGTTTATAACAACGTAAATGGAATAAATTAACAGCGGAAAAGACTGGCATGCAGCACACACATTTATTTATGCCTCTGGCACTCGTTAGTGCAATGGCAGTAGCACAACAAGTATATGCAGCAGATGAATTCATTGTACAAGATATAAAATTTGATGGATTAGTACGTTTAACTCCTGACAATGTGTATGGCCTAGTGCCAATTAACAGTGGTGATCGGGTCAATGATCCAATCATTGCCAATGCAATTCGTAGCATGTATGCATCAGGCCTGTTTGATGACATTAAAGCCGTTCAGCAGGGCAATACCTTGGTTTTCCAAGTGGTTGAACGCCCGGTTATTTCGAAAATCGAATTGAAAGGCAATAAGCTGATTCCTAAGGAAGCGCTTGAAGAAGGCCTGAAAAAAATGGGTCTGGCTGAAGGCGAAGTGCTGAAAAAATCAGCGCTGCAAACTATTGAAACTGAACTTGAACAGCAATACATGCAGCAAGGTCGTTATGATGCCGATATTACGGTCACCACGACGCCTCGACCAAATAACCGTGTTGAATTGCTGATTGATTTTATTGAAGGTAAAGCGGCCAAAGTTTTCGATATCAATATTATCGGGAATACCGTATTTAAAGAGTCTGATATCAAGCAGGCCTTTGCCGTAAAAGAAAGTGGCTGGAGTTCGGTCATTTCGCGTAATGACCGTTATGCACGTGAAAAGATGGCGGCGAGCCTAGAAGCTTTGCGTGCCATGTATCTGAATCGCGGTTATATCAATTTTAATATTACCAATTCCAGCCTGAACTTGAGTGAAGATAAAAAGAATGTTTTCATCGAAGTTTCTGTGGATGAAGGCGAACAATTTAAATTTGGTCAAACCAAATATTTAGGTGATGCACTTTATAAGACTGAAGAATTACAGGCTTTACAAATTTTCAAAGAAGGCGAAATTTATTCGCAGGAAAAAGTCAACGCGGTTAAGCAGTTATTGCAGCGTAAGTATGGTAATGCAGGTTATTACTATGCAGAAGTCAATATTGTTCCTCAAATTAACAACGAAACCAAACTGGTTGATCTAAATTATTATATTAATCCGGGTCAGCAAGTTACGGTAAGACGTATTAATTTCACTGGGAATACGAAAACTGCAGATGAAGTATTACGTCGTGAAATGCGCCAAATGGAAGGTGCACTTGCAAGCAATGAAAAGATTGACCTGTCTAAGGTTCGTCTGGAGCGTACCGGTTTCTTTAAAACTGTCGATATCAAACCTGCACGTATTCCGGGTGCACCAGATCAGGTGGACTTGAATGTTGCCGTTGAAGAGCAGCATTCAGGGACCAGTACTCTTGCAGTTGGTTTCTCGCAAAGCGGTGGTGTAACTTTCCAGGCAGGTTTAAGCCAGACTAACTTCCTGGGTACAGGTAATAGTGTTTCAATCGATTTGTCGCGTTCTGAAACGCAAGATTACTATAACTTGAGCGTGATGGACCCGTACTTCACTATTGATGGTGTGCGTCGCGGCTATAACATGTATTACCGTAAAACCAAGCTGGATGATGACTATAACGTCAACAACTATGTAACGGACAGTTTTGGTGGTGGGATTAACTTTGGTTATCCAATTGATGAAAACCAGAGTGTCAGCTTGGGTCTGAATGTTGATCAGACGGATGTAACCACTGGGCCTTATGTTTCTACTTATGTGCGTGATTATCTGCTTGCAAATGATGGAAAGACGAATAGAACATCAACATATTGTACTCAAGACTTAATTCCGGACCCAGCAAATCCTAATTTAAGAATATGCCCGCCTGGAGCAACATCTGATCCATATGGTTCTGAGTTTACAGGAGATTTCTTAACTTATAATTTGAACTTAGGGTGGTCTTATAATACTTTAAACCGTCCTATGTTCCCGACAAATGGTATGTCACATCGGGTCAATGGTGAAATTGCATTGCCAGGCAGTGACGTGGAATACCAGAAGCTGACCTACGATGCTCAGGCATTTTTCCCATTAGGTAAGGATTTTGTCCTGCGTGGTTATGGTAAGTTGGGTTATGGTAATGATTTACCATTCTATAAAAACTTCTATGCCGGTGGTTTTGGTTCAGTTCGTGGTTATGAAAATAGTACACTTGGGCCAAGATATCCAGGCGTTACTTATAATGAATCACGAGAAAAAGATTTTGATCCAGAAGAAGTAGGTGGTAATGCTTTAGTGCAGTTTGGCGCTGAACTAGTGCTTCCGGTTCCATTTAAAGGGGATTGGGCACGTCAGGTTCGTCCAGTGATCTTTGCAGAAGGTGCGCAAGTATTCGATACTAGCTGTGATGTACCATCAGGAAAACTATATTTAACGGGTGAAGTAAATGACCCGGGTATAGATGCAAAACAATACTGTAAAGACAACTTCGGTTTTGATGCAGATAATATGCGTTATAGCGTGGGTGCTGGTTTCACCTGGATCACCATGATTGGCCCATTATCACTCAGCTATGCTTATCCGTTGAATAAAAAAGACGGTGATGATACTAAAAACATCCAGTTCGAAATTGGACGTACTTTCTAAAACCGTTTTGACCTAGAAACTAAATTTTGCTCATAAAGCCTGCGGGTTTTGTGAGCAAATTTTTTTGAATGAGTAAGAATATGAAAAAAATGATGATGGCAATGAGCCTGGCTTTGGCAAGTGTTGCTCCTTTGACTCAAGCGGCTAGTATGGGGGTAATTGATTTAGAACGTGTGGTTGAAGGTAGTACCTATCTGAAACAACAAAACACGGCATTTCAGCAAAAAATTCAGCCACAAACCACCAAGATTGAGCAACTCAGCAAAGAGCTGGAAGCTTTGCAGCAACGTGCTCAATCCAATACCAAGCTCAGTGAGACTGAAAAACAGAAAATGTCTGCGCAATATCAGGCTAAGTTGCAAGAATTGAATCAGTTACAACAATCTGTACAGACTAATGTCCAAAGCTCGATTCAGCAGATTCGGACTGTATTTGATGCACGAGTAAAGCAAATTGCTGAACAATTGCGTAGAGAAAACAACCTCGATGTGGTTTTAAATAAAAATTCAGCACTTGCTTATGATGCTAAATATGATTTAACTGATAAAATGATTCAAAAGGTTAATGCAATTAAATAATCAATGAATCATCAACAGCTTCAGTTAGCTGATCTCGCTCGCCTGGTTCAGGGCGAGTGCATAGGTCAGACAGATTTGCGTTTGAGCGCTTTGGCCAGTCTTGAACAGGCAACCTCACAAGATCTTGCATTTGTGAATGCCGATAAATATGTAGAGCAAGCCAATCGAAGTCAGGCAGGTGCTTTAATTGTCACGGCTGAACTAAAACAACAGATAACTTCACATCAAAACTTTATTGTTGTGGCAAATCCCTATCTGGCTTTTGCGATTCTGACGCATGTATTTGAGAAAAAACATCGCCAGCGCGGCATTGAAAGTACTGCCCAAATTCACCCGTCGGCAGTGATTGCGGACGATGCTTATATTGGTCATTATGTGGTGATTGGTGAGCATTGTGTCGTGGGTGCGAATACGATTGTTCAGGCGCATGTGCAGATCGATGATGATGTCGAGATCGGTCAGGACTGTTTTATTGACTCACATGTGACCCTCACTGGCGCAGCAAAAATTGGTAATCGGGTACGTATTCATGCCAATAGCGTGATTGGCAGTGAAGGGTTTGGTTTTGCACCTTATCAAGGGAAATGGCACCGTATTGCGCAATTAGGTTCTGTACGCATTGAGGATGATGTGCGTATTGGGTCAAATTGTAGCGTAGACCGTGGTGCGCTGGATGATACGATTTTGCAACAGGGTGTGATCATTGATAATCTTGTGCAAATCGCGCATAACGTTAAAATTGGTGTACATACCGCGATTGCTGCAAAAACTGCCGTTGCAGGAAGTGTTTCAATTGGCAAAAACTGTATCATTGGTGGTGCCTCTGCGATTTCTGGACACTTAAATATTGCCGATAATGTGACGTTGACCGGAATGTCAATGGTGACAAATAATATTTCTGAAGCTGGAAAATATTCATCCGGGATTGGTCTGTTTGAAAACCAGAAATGGAAACGTACCGTGGTTCGCCTCAGACAATTAGCAGATGTGCCATTGACCCAGGTGATCAAACGACTAGATCATATGCAATCTCAGATTGAGTCCATTGAATCAACATTTAAGTTGCGTAAATAATTATGATGACAGAGTCGAATTTGCCTACATTCACGAAGCCTGAATTGCCAATGAATATTCAAAAGATTCGTGAATATTTGCCCCATCGCTATCCATTTTTATTGGTTGATCGCGTTGTCGAAATTACCGATAATGGCATTGTTGGTTATAAAAACGTCTCAATTAATGAAGAGTTTTTACAAGGCCATTTTCCGAATTATCCGATTATGCCGGGTGTACTGATTGTTGAAGCGCTGGCGCAAATCTCTGGAATTCTGGGTTTTTTGATGAATAACGAAGTGCCAAGTGAGGGTTCTTTGTTCCTGTTTGCCGGTGCGGAAAAAGTTAGATTTAAAAAACAGGTGGTTGCAGGTGACCAATTGGTTTTAAAATCTGAATTAGTGATGCAAAAGCGGGGCATTTACAAATATAATTGTATTGCCACTGTAGATGGCGTCGTCGCAACAACCGCGGAAATTATGGTTTCGCATCAAAAAGTCGAGCAGGCATGAGCAATAATCCCCTTATTCATCCAACTGCCATTATTGACCCGTCAGCAGTCATTGCTGCTGATGTAGAAATTGGCCCATATTGTATTATCGGGCCAAATGTCACTATTGGTGCGGGTAGCAAACTTCATTCACACGTAGTGGTGGGTGGCTATACGCGTATAGGTGAATATAATGAAATTTTCCAGTTCGCCAGTGTAGGTGAGGTGTGTCAGGATCTTAAGTATGCCGGTGAAGAAACCTGGCTTGAGATTGGCGATCACAATAAAATTCGTGAACACTGCAGTCTGCATCGTGGTACCGTTCAGGATCAGGGTTTAACCAAGATTGGCAGTCATAATCTTCTAATGGTCAACACGCATATTGCCCATGACTGCATGGTCGGTGATCACAATATCTTTGCCAATAATGTCGGTGTGGCTGGACATGTTCATGTCGGGGATTATGTGGTCATTGGTGGAAACTCAGGGATTCATCAATTCTGCAAGATTGACTCTTATAGCATGATTGGCGGAGCATCACTGATTTTGAAAGATGTGCCGGCCTATGTGATGGTGTCAGGTAATCCTGCGCACGCCTTTGCTATGAATATTGAGGGAATGCGACGTAAGGGCTGGTCTAAGGCCATAATTGACGGTTTGCGTACTGCCTTTAAACTGATTTATAAATCAGGTTTAACCACGCAGGAAGCAATCGAGCAGATTCGTAAAGATATCTTGCCGGAAGTTGCCGAAGCACAACGTTTGATTGATTCTCTTGAACAATCCAAGCGTGGCATTGTGCGCTAAAATATTTCAAGTAAAAAAGACACCTTTAAGGTGTCTTTTTTATTTTGGGAATTTCTATTTTACTTAAGAAATTTAATTTCCTCAGCTTTCGGATAATTCTTCAATAGCTTTGTTTTGTATTGCGATGCAAGCGTAGTATTCTTTTCGACATCTTTGCTGATGTTATAAAGCTGATACAGGGCAGTGGAGGCTTTCGCAGAATTTGGATAGCGGTCAACGACAATCAGATAATTGCGTTTCGCTTCATCAAATTTTGGTGGGTCAATCGCCAGATTGAATTCCGCTAACCAGAAATAAGCATTGCTGATATAAACGCTATTCGGATTGTTTTTAATAAAGTTTTGCATCGGTGCAATGGCTTTGGCTGCACCGCCATTTTTATAAGCATCTAAAGCCACGGTATAAGCTGCTTTTTCAAGATCAGCAGGTTGCTGTCCGCTGCTTGCTGTATTGACCTTATTTGCGCTTAGGCTGGGTGCAGTATCCTGTGGGTTTTCCTCCGTTGGATTGTCTTCAGCAGGTTCAATTTTTTGCTGCAACAGTTCAAGACGCTGATCGAGATCGGCATAACGATTAGTCAGTTCATTTTTGAGCCGTTCAATCTCATTTTCCTGTTCTTCCATTTTACCGCGCAAAATCCGCAGGTCATTCTCGAGCTGCTGGTTCTTTTGCATGATTTGCCAGCTGGTATTGGTTTGAACTGCTGGAGTTGCACCAGCCGCAATTGCCGCTGGGGTATTTACTGTGGTTTGATTTGTAGCTTGGCTCAAGCCGCGCGATTCAATCGGAATATTGGCAAATAGAGGTGTGGTAAAGAGTGCTGTCACTACACACAATACGGTCTTTTTAAACATCATAAAATTTCCATAATTCTTTGTGAGATGCGGATCCGCTGCTCATCTTTTCAAAGTAGATCATTCATATACATTGCACACATTAAAAACGGCATTTTTAGAAAATGCAACAAGGTTTTACAAAGATCATGTGAATCTGAGTGTTGATGGATTGATTGTGAAGATCCCTTAAAAATCAGCAGAAATATCAATATTGTTTTTAAAATAATCAAACGGATAGCTTGAGGGATTATTTTGCGGAACAAGGCTTGCAACTTGATTAAAAATCTCTATACTCTGTTTTTGTAATGGTAGCCCTGCTGGTTACTTCGCAATTGTACTCTATGAACCCCGCCAGGACCGGAAGGTAGCAACGGTAATAGAACTATGATGTGCCGGAGCTTTGCTGGTAGGGTTGCCACCATATTCTTATTATAATAACAATGCGAATTCGCAGTTTTCTATTCTCAAATATCATTCCTTTTTCAATGTCATCAAACAGCACTATCTTATTATTTTAATGATTCAGATCATTATTATTTTATGTCGTACTTTATTTTGCAGCTAATATTGGATAAATAACCAATATACTTATACGTGCATTAAGACTTTCAAAGAAGATAAGAATTAATCTTCTGCTTTACGGTTAATCGCCTTGATAATCGCATCCATTTCAAAACCACGATACATTAGAAAACGGATCTGTTTGGCTTTGAGCTTCAGGTCTTCACTGACCTCAGTCCCATATTTTTTGACTTTTAGTTCATAGGCTTGTTGAACCCAGTCGGTTTCTTTGAGTTCTTCTGAAATCAGAGCAGTATCAATCTTTTTGCTCTTGAGTTTCATTTTAATTTGATTGGGACCTTTGCCTTTACGCTTTTGACTCGACAACATGGTTTCCGCCACACGCTGATCACTTTGATAGTTCTCACGGGACAACTCTTCCACTAAGGTAATGACTTCATCACGATGCTCTGCATAAAGGCTTAATTTCTCGATCAGTTCGGCTTTGGAATATTCCTTGCGCGTCAGTACGGCAAAGGCATAAGAACGTAAGCGTGAGCCTGTCAGTCCCGGGTTCTTCTCATCCTGAGTTGGGGTAGAGGAAAACAAACGTTCTTCAGGATTAAATTCAGGAGCGTCTTGGATCGCACTTTTTGCAGGTTGAGCTTGATCTTCAGTATCACCAAATTGCTGTTTTAAAGTTTCATAATCGAGCAGTTTGCTGAATTTTGCCTCTGACATCTTTCTCTCGCATTTTATGATTCCTCCATCATAACAAAACGCCCCGTAGGGCGCTGTGTCGTGATGTTTAAAGACTAGGCAGATAATAGATTAGGCATCTAAAAGATCTGCTTCTTCTTTATCATCTTCTTCGGTGATGACAGCTTTGGTAAGCAGTTGCTCTCGAAGCAGCTTTTCAATGGTCTGAGCCATTTCTTTATGCTCTTCCAGATAACGGATGGTATTGTTCTTACCTTGGCCAATTTTGTCGCCTTGATAAGAATACCACGCACCGGCTTTCTGCACGATTTCTTGCTGTACAGCAAGATCGATCAATTCACCCAGATGGTTCACGCCTTTACCGTACAGAATCTGGAATAAAGCTTCTTTAAATGGAGGCGCCATTTTGTTTTTCACAACTTTGACTTTGGTTTCAGAACCAACAATCTCGTCACCTTCTTTCACTTGTCCAATACGGCGGATATCCAGACGTACAGATGCATAGAATTTCAGTGCGTTACCACCAGTCGTGGTTTCCGGGCTACCGAACATCACGCCAATCTTCATACGAATCTGGTTAATGAAGATCACCATACAGTTTGAGCGTTTGGCATTACCAGTAATTTTACGTAATGCCTGGCTCATCAAACGGGCTTGCAGACCCATATGCGAGTCACCCATTTCGCCTTCAATTTCGGCACGTGGTGTCAATGCAGCAACAGAGTCGACAACGATCATGTCGATAGCGCCAGAACGCACCAGCATGTCTGCAATTTCAAGCGCCTGTTCACCGTGATCGGGTTGCGATACCAGTAAATTGTCGATATCTACGCCCAGTTTGCGTGCATATTGAGGATCAAGCGCATGCTCGGCATCGATAAATGCACATGTACCGCCTGCTTTCTGACACTCTGCAATGGCTTGCAATGTCATTGTGGTTTTACCTGAAGATTCAGGACCATAGATCTCGACGATACGACCTTTTGGCAAACCACCAATACCGAGTGCAATATCCAGCGTTAAAGAACCTGTAGATACAGCTTCAACTGCCTGAACGGTATTGTCACCAAGACGCATTACTGTATTTTTACCAAACTGTTTTTCAATCTGGCTTAAGGCAGCATTGAGCGCCTTGTTTTTATTCTCATCCATCTTACAACCTCAATACGATGTCACTAAGTTAGTACTCAAGTGGATGTCTTAAATTAGAGCTTTGTTCCACAGGCGTATAGTGACAGAATTTTCCCTAGTGTTCTATAAATGTCAGCGCATGTACGACACATTCTGACGCTTGAATTTAATCGTCATTATACGACCATGACTGATCAAAACTCTGACTATTTTCATTTTTAAATTTACTGATATCCCGACGATCTTTCTTGCTTGGACGATGGTCAGGACGAGCTAGATTATGCAACTTTCTTTGTGACGTAATCAATTCCCGGCGCGCAATACTGACTTCCGTTTCTTCATACAGTTTTTGTGCCACGGGTGCAGGTCCACGAACATCAGAAAGTTCCTTAACCAGCACGGTTTTTTTGTCGATGCCTTGCTGAATCGTCAGTTCCATACCAACACGGACTTCGCGCGATACCTTGACACGTTCACCATTGTGATGGACTTTGCCACCTTCAATCGCATGTTTGGCAATCGAGCGGGTTTTAAAAAACCGTGCTGCCCACAGCCATTTGTCTATACGCATGCCTACCGCATCTTCGGGTAAAGACGATTTACGCATATTTCTTTTCTACCTCAGCCTGATTTAAATGAGTGATTAAATCTGTTAATTGGTGCAGCATCGGGTAATTACAAGTCTGACGTGCTACTTTGGCTGAAGAGGGCTGCTGGATGCTGAACAGGTTCTGAATACCATAGGCTTGGGCCCCATTCAGGACTTTTTCAGTATCATCAATAAAATAAGCATTTTCCGGATCAAATGGATGCAGTTCATTCAGGCCTTGCCAGAATTCAATAAATTCTTTGGCATGCCCAATCGTTTCTGAACTGACAATCACATCGAAATAATCCCTTAAATTCAAGTGATCCAGTTTAAAGGCCAAGCCAGCACAGTCAGCATTGGTGGCCAGCCAGATCGGGTAGCCATTATTTTTAAGATAATCCAGCAATTCGAGACAATGAGGGCGTAAGGCAACTTTATCTTTATGTTCAATTTGCATCGCCAGAACATCGACTTCGACTTTAGCCGTCCAAAAGCGTGAAGAGTACCAGTTTAAGGTATGATTATGTTCCTGATAGAATGCATAGAGTGTTGCCTGGCTGTGTTCCAGGCTACAGCCATGTGTGGCAGCATAACGCACAGGCAATAACTTGTTCCAGATGAAATCATCGTAGGCAAGATCAAGTAAAGTGCCATCCATATCGAAAATTATGGTAGGTTTTTCAGAGCATTTTGACATATTTAGGTTTTCTATGTTTAAAGCAACAGCAGCACCACAAGATCCAATGATTTTGCAGTTTGTGCCCATTTTGACACAAGCCTGTGAAATTTTGCGAGAAGAATATCAGCGTTATTGTTCTGGTGCAGCTTTTGATGTCATCAAAAAAAATGATAATTCTCCGGTGACTCAGGCAGATTTTCGGGTTAATACTTATCTGACCCAAGCTTTGGCAGAGATTTCCAGCTTGCCTTTACTGTCTGAAGAAGGACAGGAACATGAACGCCGCTCATGGTCAGAATTCTGGTTACTGGATCCGTTAGATGGCACTAAAGAGTTTTTGCACCAGCGCCCCGAATTTACCATTAATTTGAGTCTGGTCAGAGGCAGTTTGACCACTTTTGCCATATTGGCGGTTCCAGAGCAGCAACTGATTTATTTCTGTCCTGAGCAGGGCTTGCCTTATAAATATGATATTCAAACTAGAACATGGTTTGCTTATGCAATGTCTTCGACATCTAAAATGATTGCTGTAGGGTTGAGCCAAAGTAGCCAGCAGAAACCGAAATATCTCGAATATTTACAAAGTTTGGCCAAGCTCACGGACTACACTGAATTTAAAGCGGGCAGCGCTTATAAATTTTGCATGATGCTGGAAGATCAGGTGGATATCTATCCACGTTTTCATCCGACCTCGGAATGGGATACCAGCGCTGGTCAATGTATGCTCGAACGGATTGGTGGTGGTCTGGTCGATTTAGAAGGCCGTCCATTTATTTATAATCATCGGGATACCTTACTGAATGGCGGATTCATTGCTTATAAGAATAATGATATGAAAATTATTGCATTGCAGGCGGTTTCTGACATGCAGGCCGAGCATTGAGCAAAATTCTGAGCGTGTTATAGTGGTGCTTAACCTATTACCAATCCAGAGTTGGCTGTAACGTGTCCCTGAAACTGCTTCCACCGAGTATGTTGAGTGCAATTGATTTATTGCCCGATGTACAGACGCCTGTCACCTTATTTACACGGCATTCGATTCGTGAAGATGTTCCGGGGCAGGGTTTGGCAGGCTATGATCTGCAACTGACCAATCAGGGGCGGGATCTGGCGCAGGAATGGGGTGCTTATCTGGCTGATCAAACTGATCGTGTGATTCATCACTGTATTTCAAGTCCGATCCAGCGTTGTATTGATACCGCTGCATTGATGATTGAAGGGGCAGATGCGGTTACCCCTGAGCAGAATACCCATCGTATTGAAATTATTGAACAGGGACTTCTGATGGAGCCTGGCAGCTTTGTGCTGGATATTCAAAAAGCTGGGCCTTATTTTGCCAAGCAGGGTGCACTCGGTTTTATTAACAGTTTTGTCAATAATGCCTTGCCTGGGATGAAACAGCCGATTCATGGCGTGGTGGATGTACTGGAACTGATTTACAACACCCATCCACAAAATAAATATGGGCTGAGTTTGGCTGTCAGCCACGATACTATTCTCGCAGCGATGATTGCAGTGATGTCAGGGCGTCAAGACGTCAGTCGGGAAGACTGGCCAAAAATGATGGAAGGTCTGTTTGTCTGGTTTGAAGGTGATGTGTTTTTGGAGTCCAAACTGAAATGGATCTGGCGCGGTCAGGTACATGAACTGGATATTGCTGATTTTAAACGTTCCCAACTTTCTTAAATTAAATTGATCTATTCAAAACTCAATTGTTCACAGCAATTGAGTTTTTTATTGGGGAGTTAGAAATTATAAAGATGGTGGGGCGTTTCATATTGATCATTCAATAAAGTTCAGGCTAAAACGATAAAAATAAATTTTAAACTGCACCTTTTACATTTATAGGGTGAAAATTCAATAATGTAAGTATAAAAATTATCTATGCTTAATAAATATAGAAATATTCATCTTGAGGAAAATTATGAAAGTTATCACAATTTTTAGCCTGATCGCGATTTTGGGTTTAACCGCATGTCAAAAGCGGGACACTGACAATACGAAACAGGATAAAACCACTTCGCCATCCTCTATGGATAAAGATCAATAATCTAAAAGAGAGGGAGATTCAGGTTTTTATCTAACAGTATCGCATTGACTGGATGAGTGCTGTCTAAACAAATTATTTTTCTGAATGAGTCATTATATTTTTTAGTTTCTTCAAATTCCAGACACAAAAAAAGCCCTAAAAAGGGCTTTTTTCATTTGCGATTAGTTAGAAGCTAGTGCTTTAACTTGCGCGTTCAAGCGGCTCTTATGACGAGCTGCTTTGTTTTTATGGATGATGCCTTTGTCAGCCATACGGTCGATTACTGGAACAAGCGATTTGTACGCTTCAGTAGCAACAGCATAGTCATTAGTGCTGATAGCAGCTAATGTACGTTTAAGATAGGTACGAACCATAGAACGCAAGCTTGCGTTGTGTTTGCGTGCTTTAACGTTTTGACGAGCACGTTTTTTAGCTTGAGCAGAGTTTGCCACTCGTGCACTCCTTGAAATAGATTGGTCTGGGCGGGCTGAAACTCAACTGAAAACCAACATCAGAGGAATTATCACCAGCCCGTAAACAAGTGCCATATTTTGATTAAACTAAGCACCGAAGTCAAGTCTTGACATGCTTTGACAACATTTTAGATGCAGAAAAATTCTAAAGAAAACGTTAGATTAGTATTCCACCTAGGAGATCGTATAAAAAATGACTAAATCACTGACTCATCCCATCGTGATAGGTGCCACCGGCTTGGTGGGAAAACAACTGATAAAACGTTTGCAAGATGAGCCGACTTGCCAGCAGATTACTGCAGTGGTCAGAAAACATCAAAATGATCTGGATGCTTTGGATAAAGTTCAACAACTGGTACTGGAAGATTTCCTGATGTTGAATGATCAGGATGTCAGCAAGCATAGCCATGGTTTTAGCTGCCTGGGCAGCACCATGAAAAAAGCCGGATCCAAACAGGCATTTTATAGTATTGACTATACCATAAATGCTCACTTTGCAGAGCTGTTACAGCAAACCTCAGCCCATTATCTTTTGCTAAGCGCAATGGGTGCCGATTCCCAATCGCATTTTTACTATAATCGGGTCAAAGGTGAACTGGAAGAATATATACAAACATTGTCCTTGGACAGAATCAGTTTGATTCGACCTTCATTGCTCATTGGTGAACGTCCAGAGCAGCGTTTTTTGGAAGATATCGCGCAGCAGGTTTACCACAAAGTATCGCGTTTTATTCCAGATAGTTTTGCCTATAAGCCAGTGACAGCCGATCAGCTGGCTCATACTATGGTCGAGGCCGCGCTAACTCAGACGGTAAAATTTGAAATTTATGATAATTTACGCATACAAAAAATGAAATGAGGGGAAAACACCGTGTCTACAGCAGCATTTGTCACCTGTGACTTGTTAGATGATCATCCAGAACTAGAGCTTCAGGTAGTGACACCTTGCCTGGACGGTAAATTTTTCAAGAGTTATGGGGCGCGCAAAACCTTTGGCGGTCAGATTGTGACAGTAAAGTGTTTTGAAGATAACTCACGGGTCAAAGAATTATTGGCCACAGATGGAACAGGCAAGGTCTTGGTCGTAGATGGCGGTGCATCCATGCGCTGTGCCTTGATGGGTGACCTGATTGCAGAATCAGCGGTAAAAAATCACTGGAATGGCGTAATTATTTATGGTTGCGTTCGTGATGTCGATGCGATTGCTGAACTTGATCTTGGTGTGCATGCATTGGCGGCTATTCCGCAAAAGAGCAACCGCAAGGGTGTGGGTGAAGTTGATATCTCTCTCTGTTTTGGTGGTGTCACGTTTAATGCAGGCGAGTATGTTTATGCAGACAATAATGGTATTGTGGTGTCTAAAACAGCATTAGTGGCTTAATCGGCTGAAATCTGCATTTCTGCATGCAAGAATAACAACAAAACTCATCTGTACCCTGAAAGACAGGATGCCTAGATTCTGTCTTTCATTTATATAAAACAAAAATAGGAAAATACTATGTTGAGTCATCAAATTAAAGTCGCACAAGCCTTAGCCTCTTCGGTCGCCCAAGGGGGACGTGGCATGGTCGGAACGCCATTTCCGAATCAGCCTGAAAAATCAATCAAGCTCTATGAATTTGAAGGTTCACCTTTTTGTCGTCGAGTGCGTGAAGTGCTGACCTTACTCAATCTGGATTATGAAGTCTATCCGTGCCCTAAGGGTGGTACGAAATATCGTCCGGCCGTAAAACAGTTGGGCGGCAAGACCCGCTTTCCATTTTTAGTAGATGAAAATACAGGCGATCAGATGTATGAGTCGCAGGATATTATCCATCATCTATTCAAGCATTATGGCAAAAGTGGCAAAACGCCAAAGAAATATGCAACTTATCCGAAAATTCCAGTCGCTGCTTTTGCCGGAACAATTATTAATGGCGCTCGCGGAGTCTGGGTCAATAAACAGGTGCTTGATCGTCCGGAACCGGAACAGCTATTGGAATTATGGGGTTTTGAAGCTAGTCCTTTTGTCCGGGTGGTACGTGGTGTTCTGTCAGAGCTTGAAATTCCCTTTGTTTTTCATAATGTGGCCAAAGAACGTTGGCAGGATTATGGACCAGCCAAGTTACGTTTAAAACCGGGGAAATATGAACCGCTTGCGGGTGGTAAACGTGAACAGTTGTTTAAAATGATGGGAAATACGATTCAGCTGCCTTATCTGGTCGATCCAAATACAGGGGTGAGCATGTTTGAATCGGCTGAGATTGTGAAATATTTAAAACAGCAATACGGTACTGCTTAAAGTAGGAAACTTGCGTAACTTCAAAGATTTTCTATCTAGAACTGCCATCTTATTAACGGATGGCATTTTTTTATCTGTGTTTAGTGTGAGAGATATTATGTATCTCTAATGCGTATAAAACCAAATCTTATAAATAAATGAAAAAAATCATGATTTTTAGCGCTTTTTTGTTTATATTTTAATCTTCAATGGGGCATAACAATAAATATAAGGGGCGTGCTTATGACAGCACCAGAGGCAGTCTTGCCAGTACCTGTATTAATCGTTGAAGATGAATATGTCATTCAGCGCCGTTTAAAAATTATATTAAGCAATCTAGGTTATAACGAAGACGTTCTGCTATTTGCCAACACGGTTAAAGAAGCATATTCCATAGTTCAGCAACAGCCGATTGCACTGGCCTTAGTAGATTTGGGGTTGCCAGATGGAAGTGGGATTTCAATTATTGAAAAAATCCGCGAACAGGACGCACAAGCGTTGATTCTGGTGGTGTCTGCCTGGAGTACCCAAGATAGCCTGTTTAGGGCAATTCAGGCCGGTGCGACCGGTTATGTGCTGAAAGAACGGGATGATGTTGAAGTCGCCTTGGCTATTCGCAGTATTTTGCGTGGCGGTGCACCGATTGATCCCTTTGTTGCCCGTGAAATTTTAAAACAGATTTCTATTCCCACCATTTCAGGAACAGTAGAACAGAACAGGCCAGCTGCGGATCAGGAAACGCTCACACAGCGGGAGCAGGAAATCCTGTCCTTGGTTGCGCAAGGTCTGAGTAATCGTGAAATTGCCGAGCAGCTCTGTGTATCACGCTATACCGTCGAAAGTCATATCAAGCATATTTACCGCAAACTCTCGGTCAGTAAACGTACCAAGGCGGTCAGTACCGCACGGCATCTGGGAATTCTGTAATGTCATCTGCCTGTTCCAGAAGCAGCAAACGGCAGCGACTGAAATGGATTGCTGTTTTAATCCTGTGCAGCTGGCTCTGTCTGTTCTGTAGGATGAGTCAGGCGCAAAGCCATTTTCAGATTAATGATCTTTGTCAGGTGAAGATCGACTATATTCAGAAGGTTCAAGCTCAGGGTCCTACCGAGATGCCGACATCAGGCTGGCAAAGCGTGCGTTTGCCGGATAACTGGCAGAACAACTGGAAGAATTATCATGGGGGTGCCTGGTACAAGATTGTCTGGCGTTGGTCATGCCAGGACAATATTCGCCTTGCAGAACCGGTTGCCTTTTCCATTGATTATATTAATTCGGCAGGTGCCGTATTCCTGAATGGTGACTTGCTTTGGTCTGACCGGAACTTGCAAGAGCCCTTATCGAAAAGCTGGAATATGCCGCGTTACTGGGTTTTCCCGATTAGCGGTTTGCGTAAAGACAGTAATGAAATCCTGATTTATGTAAATGGCTACAGTTTCCAAAGCGCGGGCCTGGGCAAAATTCAATTTAATAATGTGCTGGTGAATAGCCAGCAGTATCTAGGCAAAATCTGGGATCGTCGGACTGTATTTCAGATCAATATGATTTTCTCTGCCACGATTGGGCTGATCTGTTTCATTATCTGGTTATTCCGGCGTTCAGAAACCACTTTTGGCTGGCTGGCACTCAGTTCACTGTTGTGGATTCTGTTTATTTCCAATGTTTTGACGACAGAAAATTTTCCATTTCGCTCCACGATTTCGGCAGCTAAAGCCAATATGCTTTTTTTCATTGCCTATATCCATTGTTTTTGTCTGTATTTGATCCGCTTTGTAAAACAGAAATTTAAGCAGTTGGAGCGAGGATTTATTCTGGTCAGCATTCTGTCCAGCCTACTGGTGATGATCAGTCCTTTGGATTATTTGGAGCAGGTACTGGGTGGAGTGTTTATCATCTATGTATTGCTCTTTGTCAGTTGTACTGTGTATATCAGCTATCAGGCCATCAAAACCCGAAATGGAGAATATCTCTTCCTGATGCTGTGTCTCTGGGGAATTCTGCTGTGTGTAGTCATCGACCTGATCATGTTGAACCAAACCAAGATCAATGAATTTTCACCTTTATCTCCCTATACCTCACCAATTATTACCTTGTTTGTCGTGCTCATTATGGGTACACGCCTGAATCGTAATGTCAGGAAAATCGAAAAATTTAATAGCCAGTTAGAACGTAAAGTCCAACAGGTCAGTGCCGACCTGAATAAAAGCCTGAGCGATAAACACCAACTGGAGCTGACGAATGTTCGTCTGCAAGAGCGGATTAATCTGTCTCATGAACTGCATGACGGGTTGGGAGGGTCTATTGTCCGATCTATGATTCTGGTGGATCAAAGTAGCGAAACAGTTTCTAAACAGCAGTTTCTATCCATGCTGAAATTGCTCAGAGATGATCTCAGGCAAATCATTGATAGTGGTTCATCTATTGAAAATAAAGTCCCACAAACGCCGGTACTCTGGATTGCACCGGTGCGCTATCGCTTTACCCAGCTGATGGAAGAAATGGAGATTGAAGTTGAATGGTCATTTCCAAAAGTCTGGCAGCGTGAACCGACTGCATTACAGTGTTTGACCTTGATCCGAGTAGTCGAAGAAAGTCTGACCAATATCATTAAGCACAGTCAGGCCAGTCAGGTGAAAGTTAGTCTGGAATATTCTCAGCCACATCAGCTCACCCTGAGCATTCAGGATAATGGTATCGGTTTCGATGCTGACATGGTGCAAAAAAATGGCCTGAGTATTGGAATGCGCAGCATGAAAATGCGGGTTGAGCGTATGGGAGGATTGTTCCAGATTGAATCTGAACAAGGAAATACGCTGATTCGGGTGGTACTGGAACTTTATCAGCCTTAAGCGGCTAGAATTTTAGTGGAAAATAAAAAGAGGATCATGTGATCCTCTTAAAATTATTGCTTAAATAGAGCCTTGGAAAGCTTACTCGTCGTCAGCAGGTGGAACCAGCATTAACACGGCTTCATTTAATAATGCCGCAACATCTTCCAGAATTTCTTCATCAGCGAAGTCTTCACCGAATAACAACGCTTCACCATCTGCAAGCTGTTTGAGTTTTGCAGTGAATGCCTCAGAGATGCACACACCTTCACCATTAGCCCAGAACAAAACATCGCCGTCTGTTTCAGTATAGAGTAGGCGTGACGCAGGTTCGAGCATCAGGCTATAACCCTGATCAAGTGCTTCTTCCAGATCACCTGTACCGATTTCTTCTGCTTCAGGCAGGTTTTCAGGATATTTAGGTTCGGACATCAAGCTCATGATGGCATCTTCGAGAACATTGGAATTATGCAGTTGCTGCATGATGTGTTCTTTCAGATATTCCAGCTCATTGCTGCTGACTTCGCCAATGGCACCGACTTGATCACGGATGATATCCAGCAATGGGTTACGCAGCGTTTCATTTTCAGAGAATTTATCCCCGACACGATCCATCATGTCACTGACATTTGGCATACGGAAACCGAATGAATAAGTCAGGCAGTCATCTTCAGCTACGCCGTAGTGAGCTAGACCGGGCGGTACATAGAGCAAGTCGCCAGGTGCCAGGACTTCATCAAAGTTCACTTCTATTTCAGGCAATAATTTAAGCGGTTGACCCGGAACAAATGGAGTTTCGGTATCACACATTTGCCCAAGCTGCCAGCGACGATGGCCATAGCCTTGTACCAGAAACACATCATAGAAATCGAAATGCTTGCCGACTGAACCGCCTTGCGGTGCATAAGACACCATGATGTCATCGCGACGCCATTGTGGAATAAATGGGAATTTTTTCCAAAGTGCCGACAGGTCAAATGAATAGTGATCTACAGCCTGAACCAAAAGTGTCCAGAGTTTTGGCATTTTCTGGAAATCTGCCTTGAGCAAAGGTGAAGATTTCACGCTCCATTGATTCGGATCACGATCTTTCTGCTTGATGAGACGGGCAGTGACATGTTCTTCAAGCGCAAGTTCCATCACATCATTGGGTTCAAGCAAACTGGCGATTTCAGGCATTGCATTACGCACCAGTAAAGGTTTCTTTTGCCAGTATTCGCTAAGGAATTGTTCAGCGGTAATACCGCCTAGTACGTCTAAAGGTTGAGACATAGAGTAAAGCCTGAATTTAAAGGGAGAGATTAAGGAACCAAAATTTTTAATTCACGAAGAATATGACAGAGCTTGATCATTGGCATGCCCATCAGCGTGGTCTGATCTTGTCCGATCATTTCTTCAAACAAGCTGATACCGAGGCTTTCACATTTGAAACTGCCTGCACAATGCAAAGGTTGTTCAATTTCGACATAACGCTCGATTTCGACCTGAGACAGTTTGCGGAACTTGACTTTATAGTGTTCAACCAGACTTTGTTCAAAACCGGTCGATAGCTGCTGCACACTGAGCGCCGTACTGAAATAGACAATCTTGTCCGAGTTGGCTTGCAGCTGGCGAATAGCTTTTTCAGTCGTTAAGGGTTTGCCAATAAAAATATCCGGTGCACCTTCACGCCATGCCACCTGATCTGAGCCGATTACAATCGCTTCTGGATTTTGTTCAGCAATATATCTGGCTTTCTCAAAAGCCAGTCGTTGTGCCAGATCATCTGCGTGATTTTCCCCGCGAGGAGATTCATCAATATCCGGTACCATGGAAATATAATTAATATGCAGACGATCCATCAGCGCTTTGCGGGTTTGACTGGACGATGCCAAGATAATCTGTGCAGAATTCATTAGACAGCATATTCCTCAAGAATATTTAACGGTACATACGCCAGAACAGCTTTGTGACAGGCTTGTAGCTTGATCGGTGGAGCTTGACCCGCTTCATAGGCTTCGACCCAGCGCGTTACGCAGATACACCAGAAATCGCCAGGTTGCAGGCCCGGGAAATCCAGTTCGGGCAAAGGCGTAATCAGGTCATTACCGACTTTTTGAGAAAAATTCAGAAATTCTGAGGTCATTTGCGCGCAAACCGTATGCTGGCCCAGATCGGTGGTCGCAGTATGGCAAAAGCCATTGCGGAAATATCCGGTAATCGGATCGAAGCAACAGCTGGACAAAGGCTCACCTAACACGTTCAAACGGTTAAGATTTGGATCAGGATGTATCGACATAGGGACTGAATCTAAAAGAGGCTTTTTTCTATCATAACAAAACTTTGGCATTCATAATGTTTTCTGCAAAAGATGCTAACCTTTTTCTGCATAATCATTTAAAATCGCCTGGTTTTAATATCTATAAAGTGAGCTCTACATGAACTTTCAGCGTATGACTGACCTCGATTTAGCAGGTAAACGTGTTCTGATCCGTGAAGATTTAAACGTTCCTGTTAAAAATGGTGTGATCACCAGCGATGCGCGTCTTCGTGCAGCATTGCCAACGATTAAAGCAGCACTAGAAAAAGGCGCTGCAGTCATGGTGTATTCTCATCTGGGTCGTCCGGTTGAAGGTGAGCCTAAAGCTGAACAGTCACTTGCTCCTGTAGCGGCTTACTTGACTGAAGCTTTGGGCCAAGAAGTAAAACTGTTTACTGACTATTTAGATGGCGTTGATGTTCAGCCAGGTCAGGTCGTTCTGCTTGAAAACTGTCGTTTTAACGTCGGCGAGAAGAAAAACAATCCTGAACTTGCAGCAAAATATGCAGCGCTGTGTGATGTATTTGTAATGGATGCCTTTGGTACAGCGCACCGTGCAGAAGCCTCTACTGAAGGTGTAGCGCGTTTAGCGAAAGTTGCAGCAGCAGGTCCTTTATTGGCAGCTGAACTGGATGCGCTTGGCCGTGCACTGAAAACTCCAGAAAAACCAATGGTGGCGATTGTTGCAGGTTCTAAAGTTTCAACCAAACTTGACGTTTTGACCTCACTTTCTGATATCTGTGATCAATTGATCGTTGGTGGCGGTATTGCCAACACTTTCCTTGCTGCGGCAGGCTATAACGTGGGCAAATCACTGTGTGAAAAGGATCTAATCGATACAGCAAAAGCCATTGCTGCAAAAGTATCAGTTCCACTTCCAACTGACGTAGTCGTTACAGATGCCTCTGAAATTAACTTTGAAGATTTCTTGGGTTCATTGGCTGCTGCGAAAGCGACGGTGAAAAACGTTGCAGATGTTGCTGACAACGACATGATCCTAGATGTAGGTCCAGAAACTGCGAAAGCATTTGCAGAAATCCTGAAAACCTCTAAAACCATTCTTTGGAATGGCCCGGTCGGCGTATTTGAAGTAGATCAATTCGGTGAAGGGACTAAAACTTTATCTTTAGCAATTGCTGAATCGGAAGGTTTTTCGATTGCGGGCGGTGGGGATACACTTGCTGCGATTGATAAATATGAAGTGGCTGACAAAATTGGTTATATCTCGACGGGTGGCGGTGCATTCCTTGAATTCGTTGAAGGTAAAACCCTTCCTGCAGTTGCGGTATTGTTAGAACGTGCTTAATGGCATGTCCTAAGCTAAAAAGCTGGCCAAGTGCCAGCTTTTTTTTATGTCATTTTTTTGACAGTGAAAACTTACCCTTCATGGCTTCGTCATTAAAATGCAATAAATCTGTCATAAGATGCAGTCATTAAATCACCAAATGACGAGAATACGTGATGAAGAAACAGTTAACTATTGCAGTATTATTAGCAGCATCTCTGGCATTGACTGCGTGTGCAAAACAGGAAAGCGCACCAGAAGCTGAAGCAGAAAGTTCGGCAGCAGTGGCAGATCAGACGGTGACTCCAGAACAGCAAGCCGCCATTGATGCCATTGACCAGCCAATTTTAGATGAAAAAAATACTGATATTCCAGCTGAAGTTGCCAATGCGCCAGCCGATGAAGCAACTGCAGACGAGTCAGTTGCTGCGACTTCAGAGCCTGTAGCACCTTAATCCGGTTGATGTGACACAAAATCCCTGCAAATGCAGGGATTTTTTTTAAATAGTGTTATTTGTTGCTGAATTGAAACCTTTGAACATGTAGAATATGGGGCATTCACTGGGAGGATATTATGGCTCTTATTTCATTGCGCCAGCTCTTGGATCACGCCGGCGAACATGCTTACGGCGTACCAGCATTTAACGTAAACAACTTAGAACAAATGCGTGCAATTATGCTTGCAGCAGATGCAACCAATTCACCTGTTATCGTACAAGCATCTGCGGGTGCGCGTAAATATGCAGGCGCTCCGTTCTTGCGTCACCTAATTTTGGCTGCAATTGAAGAATGGCCACATATTCCAGTGGTAATGCATCAAGACCACGGTACGAGCCCTGACATTTGTCAACGTTCAATCCAGTTAGGCTTTTCATCAGTGATGATGGACGGCTCACTGGGTGAAGACGGTAAAACACCAACTTCATATGAATATAACGTTGATGTGACTCGCCGTACAGTTCAAATGGCACATGCGTGTGGCGTATCTGTTGAAGGTGAAATCGGTTGTTTAGGTAGCCTTGAAACAGGTATGGCGGGTGAAGAAGATGGCGTAGGCGCAGAAGGCGTACTGGATCATTCTCAACTCCTGACTTCAGTTGAAGAAGCACGTAGCTTCGTTGCTGATACCAATGTTGATGCGCTTGCAATTGCAGTAGGCACTTCACACGGTGCGTACAAGTTCACGCGTCCACCTACAGGTGATATTCTTGCGATTGACCGCATTAAAGAAATTCACGCAGCACTTCCAAACACGCATCTTGTCATGCACGGTTCAAGCTCTGTGCCACAAGAATGGTTGGCAGTGATCAATCAGTATGGCGGCGACATTAAGGAAACTTACGGTGTTCCGGTTGAGCAGCTGGTTGAAGCAATCAAACACGGTGTGCGCAAAATCAACATCGATACTGACTTGCGTTTGGCATCTACCGGTGCAATGCGTCGTATGATGGCAGAAAAACCAAGCGAATTCGATCCACGTAAATTCTTCAGCGCAACTGTAGATGCAATGAAGCAAATCTGTATCGATCGTTACGAAGCTTTTGGTACTGCAGGCAATGCAGACAAGATTCGCCCAATCTCTTTAGAGAAAATGGTGTCACACTATAAATAATTCCCAGTGAATCATTTATAAAAAAAGCCCACTGCAAATGTGGGCTTTTTTGTAGACTCATAAATATCAAGAATAAGAGCAGCATATGGAACTGATTTTCGCAGCAGCGCTATGCAGCGTTGCGGTCTCAATATTATTAAAAGTCGCCAAAAATAAGGGCTTGAGTCCGATACACATGATTAGCTGGAACTATATGACAGCTAGTCTCTTGTGTTTTTTCTGGTTTAAGCCTGATATTCAGCATATTTCAATGTCTCAGACGCCTTGGTTGCTTATTCTGGCTCTGGGTATTTTGCTTCCGAGCGTATTTCTGTTTTTGGCCAAGGCTTTGCAAACGGCTGGAATTTTAAAAACCGAAATTGCCCAGCGACTTTCTGTAGTTTTGTCACTGGCTGCAGCCTATTTCATTTTTCAGGAACAGTTTAATCAGCTGAAAATACTTGGGATCGCTTTAGGTATTGGAGCAGTGCTGTGCATCCTGTTTTCACATCGACAAAGTACAGGACAGGGCAGTCAGGGAATGTTGTATCTGGGCTTGGTCTGGGTCGGTTATGCACTGATTGATGTATTGTTGAAATATACAACCAGTCTGGGCCTCCAATTCGCGGTGGCGCTGAATCTAATGTTTGTTTGTGCCCTGATCATTTCGATGGGCTATCTGTTAATCAAATATAAAAGCTTGGGCTCGATGCAGAATATCGGCGCTGGTCTGTTATTGGGTTTCCTGAATTTTGCCAATATTGCTTTCTATGTCAAAGCCCATATGATGCTCAAGGATTCACCTGCGATCGTCTTCGCCGGCATGAATATTCTGGTGGTGGTGTTTGGTGTCATTGCAGGTCTGGTATTCTTTAAAGAGCGGCTCAAACCTGCAAGTACTGTAGGATTGCTGCTAGGCTTGGCTAGTGTGATTTGCCTAGCTTATGCAATGTCTGTTTGACATAAGAAGATGCAAATTCAATCGGATGTCGGAGCAGGTCACCTGCTTCGGCCAGTCCAAGTAGTAAACCGGCCTGTTGGCAGTCTGGACAGTGCGGATAACGATGCTGTTGATCTTTATAGTGCTGGAGATAAATTTTATCGCAATGATGGCATTCAAATTTCAGGGATTTGGATGTAAGGAGCGACATAGATGACCTCTATTGTTATTCTATTAGATGTAAATTAAATAAAGCAAAAAATAGGCCCGAATTGACATGGAAAGGGGCGCTTGACCCCTTTTATAGCATAAAATCCTTACAGTTTGGTGAAAATATCTTCAGCGGCAAGACGTGATTTAGGCAGTTTGGCATTGAAGTCGTTTTCACTGCGATAGCCTAAAGTCAGCAATACAGAGGGGATCAAGCCCTGTTCTGCGAGTTGTAATTCTTCACTAATCATCTCTTCATCGAAGCCGCCAATTGGTGTGGCATCAACCCCTTCAATTCCGGCAGCCAAGAGCATTTGACCGAGTGCAATAAAGGTCTGGTTTTCAGCCCAACGCTGAATATCACCTTTTTCATTACGATAATAATGAATATAACCTGCACGGGTATGTTTCTGACCTTCTTTGGCTGATTCATCTTTAAAACGGCCACTGAGATCATCGCGGTTCAATAAGTTTTCTAGATGCAACTCATTAATATCGGCTTTGGTGCAGAATAAAATGGTATGGGATGAATCCAGAACTTTGGGTGCATTGTAGGCATAAGTACCAACCAACGCTTTGGCAATGCGCTGTTTGGCTGCATCATGATCGGCAATAAAAAAATGCCAAGGCTGAATATTGATTGAAGAGGGTGTCAGACGCAAAATTTCTAATAAGCGCTCGAACTGTTCTGCCGGGATTTTCTTGCTAGGATCATAGGCTTTAGTGGTATAGCGGGTCTGCGTGATCTTGAGTAAATCCATCAATGGGCTCCAATCTTTTTAAATAAACAGCGAGTAGAAGTTTTAAATATATACATTTTTCACATCCCCTGATTATTACAATAAAAAAGCATCAGGCAAAGCCTGTTTTGAGATGATCTTGAGCTGGATTCAAGCAAAACTTAGAGTTAAATCAGATTAAAATCCAGTTTTTGTCTATTGGCACTTTTAAGCGAGAAGCGTTTAATAAGAGGCATCGCCAGCAACATGCAAATAGGTTAGCGGATGCAAGTGACCAATTACTTTAAACACAAACTGAAAACCCAGCAGCAAATCGGCTTATGGATTGGATTGGCAGATGCCTATGGCACCGAGATTGCGGCAAATGCAGGTTATGACTGGCTGCTGATTGATGGTGAGCATGCACCCAGTGATTTGAGAACGACTTTGTCGCAACTGCAAAGTATTGCTGCTTATCCCTCGCAAGCAGTGGTACGACCACCCATTGGTAGCGTACAACTGATCAAGCAACTCCTTGATATCGGTGCACAAACGTTGTTGATTCCGATGGTAGAAACCGTGGAACAGGCCGAACTCATGGTCAGGGCAGTCCGTTATCCGCCTGAAGGAATTCGTGGCGTTGGTGCTGCACTGGCACGTGCCACCCGCTGGAACAGCATTCCAAATTATTATCAGACGGCACATGAAGAAATCTGTTTATTAATCCAGATTGAATCGGTCACAGGACTTGAAAATCTGGATGCTATTCTTCAGATCAACGGGATTGATGGCGTGTTTATTGGCGCCGTTGATCTATCTGCCACTATGGGTTATCAAGGTGATCCGAATCATCCTGAAGTACAAAAAGCTGTAATTGATGCAATCCAGCGGATTCGTTCTGCAGGCAAAGCTGCAGGAATTCTGTCAACCCAGCATGAAGTGACGCAAAAATATATCGAACTTGGCACTGAGTTTGTAGCAGTGGGCGTAGATACCAGTGTTTTGATGAATTCCTTGCGTGATCTATTGGGGAAATATAAAAAGGATATCAATGTGATTAATCCGACTAGCGGTTATTAGGGTGTGTTGACACTTTT
>NZ_MJIQ01000077.1:0-13212 GCF_001878775.1 Acinetobacter sp. AR2-3 | reverse complement strand
TTAATCTGTTCCCACTGATCATCTCTTAATGCATAGCGTTTAGTCATGAAAAAATAATGAGGACAGGTTAGATTTTCTCAAGCTAATTGATGACAGACCCTAAGTTCAACCTTGTATGGGTTCGCAATCTGATAGCGATGCTCAAAGAAAATTTCACAATTATTGAGCAGATTATTGCGAATGACTTTCATCACTTCTTTGCGCCCCAAGTCTTTTTCAAACTGGCTAAAATCGGGCGTGATGATCATGCCTTTCAGTGTGGTTTTATTGGCACTTAACTGTAATTGTTCAATAATCGTATTTTGATCAATCTGCAATGGTAAAGTTCTGGAATCCTCTGCACTGAGCACTGCGAGCAATTCATTCAGCTCAGCTTTTTTCTGAATTTTAAATTTGCTGTCAATAATATTTTTTTCTTGAAGATATTGGTCAAATTCAGAAGCATGCACCGGTAAGGCGACACTGCTAAAACCAGTCAAGAGTGCCAAAGCCCAATATTTTTTTTGCATTGTATAAAATCACTTTTTATTCCATTTCAACAATGATTATAAGAGCTGAGACAAAAAAAGCACCAGAGATTGGTGCTTAATTTATGAAGATTCATCTTAAAAAATTAGTCTTTTTTCAGATTTTCATTAATCAGGAATTCAACCAAAGCTTTTTGCGCGTGCAAGCGGTTTTCAGCTTCATCCCAAACTACGGCATTTTTATGGTCAAGCAGATTTTCTGAAATCTCTTCGCCACGATGCGCAGGCAAGCAGTGCATAAACAAGCAATCCGGATGTGCAAGATCCATCAGACGTTCATTCACCTGATAATCTGCAAAGGCTTTTTCACGGATCTTTTGTTCTTCTTCCTGGCCCATGCTTGCCCAAACGTCAGTCACGATCAGGTCGGCATTCACCGCTGCATCTTCAGCAGAAGGAACCAGTTCCACGCAATGCGCAAATTCAGACAGGAATTTTTCTTGTGGCTCATAGCCTTTTGGCGCTGCAATTTTCAGATTAAAGCCCCACATATGTGCAGCTTCAATATAAGAGTTACACATATTGTTGCCATCACCGATCCAGGCAACAGTTTTCCCTTCGATTGAGCCACGTTGCTCGACATAGGTCTGCATGTCAGCAAGTAACTGGCAAGGATGGTGGTCATCTGTCAAAGCATTAATCACTGGAACTTTTGAATAAGATGCAAAACGCTCCACGATATCATGACCGAAAGTACGGATCATCACGATATCCAGCATGCTTGAAATCACACGTGCAGAATCTTCAATCGGTTCACCACGACCTAACTGGGTATCGCGTGAAGACAGGAAAATCGCGCTACCACCAAATTGGCTCATGCCAGCTTCAAACGAAACACGCGTACGGGTACTCGATTTCTCAAAAATCATGCCCATCACTTTACCAACAAATGGTTGGAACACTTCATTGTTATGCTGTTTGCGCTTAAGCTCAATTGCGCGTTGCAAAATCTGGTTAAGTTCTAAAGTTGATAAATCGCGTAAGGTGAGAAAGTGACGGAGAGCCATTCGTTACTCCACAATAATTGCCGAAAAACTCGATCAACAATCAGTTGTTGGTTAGTTTAAGAAAAAATACGGAATCGGCTAATATACTATAAGCAATGAAAAATGCAAAAAAACTAGACTTTTTGATGACCGTCTAAAAAGCGATCCACACAATAACTGATGTATTTGTCGATTTCCTGATCATCTTCCTGTACCGGAATTCCCATCAGAATACGCCATTCCAGATTACGCAAAATACCAAAATACAGCTGCGCCGAATATTGTGGATTTTCGCAATGCAATAAACCTTGCGCATCTGCCTGTTCTAAAGCCGTGGCAATGGCGCTTTGCAGATGCACCGGGCCTCGCTCATGAATATGTTGAGCAAGTTCTGGATTGCGCTGACTCTGTTCCAGTACCAGACGCATAAAGGCCGAATTTTCAGGTTGCATGATCTGGTGATAAAAATTAAGCAAGGTGTGTACTAAATAACTACGAAAATCCAGCGCCATCAGTTCGATCGGAATACTGATATCTTCAAAAAACTTAATACGGCGATAATCGCAAATGGCTTTAAATAAGCCTTCTTTATTGCCAAAGTACTTATAAATAGAGGCTTTGGAGCCACCGGCATGCTGGACGATATCATCCAGAGATACAGCGTCATAACCCCGTTCCAGAAATAGCTCGGTTGCACTGATCAGCAGCGCAATACAACGCTCATGACCACGTTTGGTCTGTGGCAGATCTTTGGCGAGCGGTTCTAGGGCGAGGTCTTGCATAGGAGATAGTACATCAACATGTCAATAGAGATTGAAGCGCCATCATAGCAAATATATGCACATATTTCATAATTGCGCCAGATAAGTGCGCTATTTGCTAATTAGGTAAAGCAAAACTTAAAAATTTGACTAAAGTTTTAGAGTATTTGTTCTATCGGGTTATGGAATGAGCAAGCCAAATGAGTATACTCGAATTTCAATAATTATAGCCAAGACTGTGGAAAAGGAAGATGACAGAACAAATGTCTGCAGGTTTAAGATTTAGACAAGCACTTGAAGTCGAGAAACCATTGCAAATTATGGGCACAGTAAATGCCTATGCTGCCATGATGGCCAAACAGGTCGGTTATAAAGCCATTTATTTATCAGGTGCGGGTGTCGCGAATTATTCTTATGGTTTGCCTGATCTGGGCATGACCAGCCTGGATAATGTTCTTGAAGATGTACGCCGAATTACTGAGCGTGTGGATACACCTTTACTGGTTGATATTGATACCGGTTGGGGCGGTGCATTAAATATTGCCCGCACGATTAAGCAGATGATTGCAGCAGGAGCCGCTGCGGTTCATATTGAAGATCAGGTGGCACAGAAGCGTTGTGGTCACCGTCCAAATAAAGAAATCGTATCGCAGCAGGAAATGGTCGATCGTATCAAAGCGGCTGTAGATGCGAAAACCGATTCAAACTTTGTGGTGATGGCGCGTACCGATGCGCTGCAAAAAGAAGGCCTGCAAGCCGTGATTGATCGTGCTTCTGCCTGTGTTGAAGCGGGCGCAGATGCGATCTTTGCTGAAGCGATGACCGATATCACCATGTACCGTACAGTGTGTGATGCGGTCGGTGTTCCAGTCTTGGCAAATATTACCGAATTTGGTGATACGCCGTATTATACGGTAGATGAATTGGCCGAGCAGGGCATTAGCATGGTGCTGTATCCATTGTCAGCGACACGTGCAATGCAAAAAGCCGCACTTGAAGTGATGCGTTCGGTGCGCGAACATGGTACTCAGGTAAATGTGCTGGATATCATGCAACAACGAAAAGAACTCTACGAATTTTTAGATTATCACAGCTTCGAAGACACATTAGATAAACTGTTTAAACAGGAGAATTAAAAAAATGGCTGAAGGAAAAGTACTCACTGGCGCAGGATTGCGCGGACAAGTGGCAGGTAAAACCTCACTTTCAACAGTAGGCAAAAGTGGCGCAGGCCTGACCTATCGCGGTTATGACGTACAGGATCTGGCTGAACATTGCCAGTTTGAAGAAGTCGCTTACCTGATTTTCTTCGGAGAATTGCCGACATCAGAGCAATTGGCAGCCTATAAAGCCAAACTGAAATCCTTGCGCACTTTACCTCAGGCATTAAAAGAGGTCCTTGAGCGTATTCCTGCCGACTCGCATCCAATGGATGTGATGCGTACAGGCGTTTCTATGCTGGGCAATCTTGAAACTGAGCTGTCGTTTGAACATCAACAGGATATCGCAGACCGTATTTTGGCAACTTTGCCGGCAATCATTTGTTACTGGTATCGTTATAGCCATGACGGCGTGCGTATTGAAGAAAATACTGACGATGATTCAATCGGTGCACAGTTCCTACATTTACTACATGGTGAAAAGCCAAACGAATTACATGAACAGGTGATGAATGTTTCCTTGATTCTGTATGCAGAGCATGAATTTAACGCTTCAACTTTTACCGCTCGTGTGTGTGCATCAACGCTGTCAGATATGCATTCCTGTATTACCGGTGCAATCGGTTCCTTGCGTGGCCCTTTACATGGTGGTGCTAACGAAGCTGCGATGGACATGATTGAAAACTGGAAATCACCAGAAGAAGCTGAGCGTGAAATGCTGGGCATGCTGGAACGTAAAGAAAAAATCATGGGCTTCGGTCATGCGATCTATAAGGACAATGATCCGCGTAATGGCATTATCAAAGTCTGGTCTGAGCGTTTGGCCAAAGATGTCGGTGATACGGTACTGTATCCAGTCTCTGTACGCTGTGAAGAAGTCATGTGGCGTGAGAAGAAATTATTCTGTAATGCGGATTTCTTCCATGCATCTGCCTATCATTTCATGGGCATTCCAACTAAGCTGTTTACCCCGATCTTTGTCATGTCGCGTGTGACAGGCTGGGCAGCGCATGTGATGGAACAGCGTGCAGACAACCGTATTATCCGTCCAAGCGCGGACTATACCGGTCCTGAACTGCGTAAAGTAGTGCCAATCGCTGAACGTTCTACCGCAGCTTAATCTGTTTCTGTAGTAAAAATAAAAAATAAGGTCTCAATTGAGACCTTATTTTTTTTAGTGAATTCTGTTATCGACTTAACAGTGCCGGATCTTCAATGCTATAACCTGTTTCAAAAGGAATACCCAGATACTTTACTATTACCAGGGTTTTATTCTGTTTCGGAACTTTATAGGCCTGGCTAATTTTCAAGCCTTGCTGATAACTGACTGCTTGCTGAACCGGACTTTTTTGTAAGCTGGATTTTACTTGATATTGATAGGTCCATTTTGGCACTTTTTCCTGAGGATCATGCCAGGCAGGCGCGCTACCTTTCGTTGTCTTTAACACCTTAAGCTGTGGCTTTGATTTTTGAATTGGATTTAATGGAACTAAACGTTTTTTGATTTTGGCAATGTCCTGATCAAACTTGCGACTGTCTTGATCATAATCGATGCGCTTGGTTTTAGGATTGATATATAAGGAATTGACCTGAACCAGTTGATTTGGTTTTTGGGATTTAAAATTATAATAATACAGTTGAGGCAAGCGTCCACGACCATCAAGATAATGACGCATGATATAAAGCTTCTGTTCTTTGACTTCATAGCCTAGAACTTCAATATTTTGTGGGCCGCCTACAGTAGCGAAAGCCAGACTGGGCAAGCTCAGAGGGAGCAGAAGCAGTGCGGTTTTAATATTCATGGTCATTCCACCCTCAAAAAAATAGATTGGCATTTGATCATGCCAATCTATCTTAAAATACGGTAGAAATAATGAAGCTTATTCAGGCTATACAGTAACTTTGAAAGCTTAGCTGTTATTCAACAGATTGATCATGTCATGTGCAACCACAGCTGACAGTTTGTTGAGGCGTTCAAGTGGCGAGCCTTTGAGATAATACTGGAACTGATGGATTTGCGTGCCGTCATTAATGGCCACAAAAAATGTTCCTTCCGGTTTCTCTGATGTCGCGCTACCACCTGGTTTAAGTAACCCTGTACAGGCGATAATCCAGTCAGCATCACGGAACATTTTTTTACCTGCTTCCGCCAGAGCAACCGTTACCGGCATAGATTCCGCGGTATGACTATTGATCAGATTCTTGGAAATGCCCAATACAGAAGTCTTGACACTTACATCGTAGCAGATCAAACCACCAATCAGAATTTCGGCACCTTCTCCTTTACAAATGGAGAACTGGCTACTGAGATATCCAGAACTTGCGCTTTCGATAAAGGCAATTTTTATGTTTTTCTCTTCGAGTAAGCCGCAACAGGTTTTTATCATAGTCTCTATATTTTCTTTTCTTTGTGGGAGTGATTTTAGATCAATTTAGACAGATTTTTTCTGTCGATCAACTCCAAGTATATTTATATTTTTATGAAAGTTAAAATTTTTTTCATAGATTAGTGTAATTTCATGTTGATCTGATCGCAAAATCTGAATGGTTAAAGCTTGGGCTATTTTCAAAAATAGAGGTTTATTCTCAGGCGGAACAGTGGTAAAAATAAAAATAAAGTGCTTAGTGAAAGTAGGGTGTTGGAATGAAAACCACAGTAAAATATGTAGTCTTAAAAAGTCTTGACTATCAATTGGGTACACCATTATTTCAGGAAGAAATTGACGCTGATGGTCAATATTTTGATCAGATACCAAGCACAATTTCTTATCAGAACTTGCAGTTCAAAGTAAAAAGCAAAGAGCTTAAACGTTTGCATCTGGCCGAAGAGCAGGAAGATACTCAAACGATTATCGTCAAAGTAGTCAATATCTAATAAAAACTGAATAGAATAAGCCTCTTTTAAAGAGGCTTATTTATTATAAATAGATTAATAAATATAATTACAAACAATGATTTGATCTAAGTTTATACCAAAATAATAAGTAAAAATATTTGAATTAAAGTCAAGGTAAATTCGAAACAGCTTAAGTTTTATTGGTGAGGTCATGTTAAGTATCGTATTTCTCCACAGTTAATAATATTCAAAAAGAATTGTATTTTTAATGTTTTATTTAATTTTTTAAAAATATAGAAGATTTAGATTTATTTTTATATATTTATAAATATCAATAGTATGGTTATTAAGTGGGTCTGTTTAATAACGCTTTTTAAATTTTATTAAATATTTTCCTATATATGAAATAGGACTTAAGTCATTCCTTTTATTGGATAATATATTTTTGACCTATAAAATCTTTCATTATGTTTCTGTTGCATTATAGTCAGGTAATTTATGTTGCGCATTAATCTCTACTTCAAGTACTTAGCTTACTATTTATTACATTGAATTAATCTGTAACAGGTTAAAGGTTGGCGAAATCTAAAAAATGCGTAGAGTAGATATTAAGTCGAAACCTATCGGCTTTTAATTTAAAGCAAATAGTAAGGAATACCACCATGGCTAATAATCAACAGCAAGACCAACAGAAACAGCAGCAACAACAGCAACAGCAAAATCAACAGCGCAATCAAGATCAGCAGCGTCAACAAAACAACCAGCAAAACCCAAATCAGCAACAAAATAACCAGCAACAACAACAGCCGCAGGGTGGTCAACACAACCAGCAACAGCGCGACCAGCAGCAACAAAACCAGCAAGGCCAACAGCAACAACAGCCACAGCAAAACAGTAACCAGCAACAACAACGTTCACGTAATCAACAAGATCAGTGAAAGCCACAGCGTTAATCTTTTTTAAGATATATGCTCTTCATAAAAAAACCGCCTGATTCAGGCGGTTTTTTTTATATTTCATTGCACGATTAGACTAAGTATTTATTAACACTGAATATTGGCTTTTAGCTTGTAGAAATTCAAGGCATTGTCTAGGTCTGTGAGCAACTCTTTTTCTGTATATTCCTTGGGTGCAAGTTTTAGCAGAGCAGGCATATAGTTATCTTTATATTCTTTAGGATATTGTTCACACAGGATGCGTGTTCTTTCTTCCAGACTAATTGTTGAAGAGTCGAGTTTGTCCAGATAAGCACTGAGTTGATTATCTGACTGTTCAAACTGCGCTTTAATATTTGCAGCAGCCTCGGCTGAATTCTCTGCTTGCTGTTTTTGGCAGCCGCTTATTGCCAGACTCATCAATAAAGTAATTAGGATGCGATTTTTCATGCTGCCAAAATATTGTTATTGCTCATATGAAAAATTATAGAGAGAAATGACTAAAAAGAAAGCAATGATCTATAAACTTTATGAGACATTGAACATTCATAACATCCGATATTGACTGAAATAAGGAATTTTCTTCTAAAAATCTAAATTAACCCATTCTCACTTATAGGTTTAGCAATTCTTCTTGGGTTTTGGTTATTTAGTAATCTTATTTTCTCATTAAAAATATTTTTGGATAAATTACAGTCATTTAATTAACAAAAGTAATGGTTTTTTCATATTTTGAAACATTGCATCTATATATCCTACACAGATTGGCTGCATGGCTAGTGATATCTTGGCGTCATTCTAAGAACTTAATGAAAATAATTAAAAATCAGCACATTATAAGGCCTGTTTAATTTAGGAGAGTTAAACAGGCTTTTTCTTTTCCGTTTTAAATCTTGTTTTTTCTTTGCTGATTGTATTTTTTGCTCACTCTCTTTCACATAAGTTTTCATACACAACATAAAGCCTGAAAATTCCCTCAGGAGAGATACATGAATAGATGTTATTTATATATCTCTTTTCACGAAAAGACAGGACAAAGCTATGATGAGATGTATATGCGCATTTGGTATGGGCGTGATGGTCGGCTGTTGTTTTAAATCTTGCAAAGAGAAAATGTGTCAGATGATGAGCAGCAAGCATTGTAAAAGTGATCATTGTAAAAAGGATCAGACGACTCAAGCTGAAGAGCCTGTACGAACTTAGCCCCAAAAGCTTCAATTTTATTTAAAGGCTAAACAGAGCTGAGTACTGAAGTTGTTCTAGATCGCTGATCCAATCATTTTGTATTGAGTCATTCTATATTTAAAGCAATAAAGCTTGATGTTGGATCGAGCTTTTTACACTCAGGAGAAAAACATGATGCAATTTATATTTTGTTTATTTGGTCTTCATGGTGCGACTGAAATTAACTACACGTGTGACCATGATGAGGTCAAACAGTGTCGTGATTGCTTGAAAAATATTGAATAATGTGCCAAATCATCAGACATATTAATGAAGATCGATCCCCGTTCAATCATCAGTTGGCGGGGTTTTTCTTTACTGATAAAATTTTTGGATCTAAACATAATTTCTCACAAGGAATAGTTTATAAGAAAAATATTTCAATAGGATTACGTTTTGATAAATTCTTAGTACTTAGAACTGAAATAGCAAAATACAATAGAATATATGTAGGTGAGCATCTGCGCTCGAATTCTTGAAGCAATTCAAAAGAGGCCAAAGGCTGAAACTGCATTAGATGGTTAGTATCGAATGATTAAGGCCAATCATCCTAAAGATTTTACTGAAATGAAAAGACTTTTTCCGGCAGTGGATAAGCTTAGAAAATTTCATGTATTCGATATCGGCTCGCACGCGAATTCATATTCTTTGCTGTACCATTTACGATCAGGCTGAACAGCTTATTTGCTCAGATGGACTTCAGGAATTGTGAAATGTAAAAGAGCACTTGAAGGAAAGTTTGTCTTTTAAAAAAACTGAATGTGCAACATAAATAACATTGATGTTTAGCAGCAGATGTCATATTTATTTCTTAATACAGATATGAAGTATGAAGGAGATGCATATGACAAATAAGCCAGAGCAAGAATCAAATCCGCATAAAGAATCAAATGATGATAAAGGGAATCAGGCATCTTATAAGCATGTCAAACCAGAGAAAAAACCCAATGCAGAACCAGAAAATCCATTGAGAGAGCAAAAATAGCTTTTTCATATGGACGAAGCCCTAACTTGGTTTAGGGCTTTTTAATTTCCCGATAAACCTTGATCTCTAGGCTTTGCAATAAATTCATCTTTCATTTCAAAGAAAAATTCATGGGCTTGTTCATGATCGCAGTGCAACCAGTCATGTCGTGATTCTTCCGGAATCACAATAATCGAGCGTTTTTCGTCATTCGGGTCATGAAACTGTTTCATAAAGGGATGTTGATCTGAATTTATGGTCAGCATCGAAAATGATCTGATTTTCTCACCATCAATGTGTGCGTCATCATAAATCGCCGCCACGGTAAAAGGATTGCCATCTTCACGTGAAATGCCAAACCAGTGCGATTTACCGTCTATATATTTAGGTTCATAGAATGTATCGACCGGTACTAAAGCAAACTGGTTGTTTTTCCAGGCATGTCGAAAACTTGGTTTGGATGCTACTGTTTCTGTCCGTGCATTATAAGTATGCCGGCCATATTTTAGTTCTTTCGCCCAGGTTGGAATCAGTCCGAAACGTGCGATATCCAGCTCATACTCGTCAGCACCACGCATAATGATTGGTGCGGGTGCTAAAGGATAAATATGCGTTTTCATGCCCAGTTCGAGTTGCTCTTCATGAATATCTAATAAGGAAAGACGTTTTTTTGAGGGGAATTCATAGTTCGAGCACATAAATAACCTCTTTCATTCTAATTATTGTCTGCTAAAGAACTAAGGTATAAAAATGATGGGCTCAAAACAATTCGAAAGCGTAAGTGTAGTTTTAACACAAAGTAAGAATACGGATTAACATTAGTTTATCTTCTTTATAGAATAGTATTCCTTTAAAGGACTATTCTATAAATATGAAGATTAAAATATTTGCGTTTTTAATGATTAAATGCAAAAGCTCACCAAGTTATTTTGTAGGGCAGGTGCTCAAAGCTTTTCCTTGTCCAACTGAATTGATAAAGTTTCCAATCAGAAATTCACTCTGTCTTAAGGAATCACGATGATCTCCATTTTTGAGGAGATGGAAGACGATAGATTTTTGCTTTGTACATACCTGCTGGTAGTAAGCATAAGTACCACGATCATCGACCAGTTGATCTTTCTCACCTTGTACCAGCAGAACTGGCACAGTCGGTTTCATATTCTCAATAGACTGTTCTTTTAAATAATTGGTCAAAGGTGCCAGATTTACATTTGAATTAAAGACAGTCTTAGATGCTTGTTTTAGGTCAGATTGTAATTCTGACAAACAGCGACTGCGTGCATGATTAAGAATTTCTCCCATTTCTGGGCTCACTAAATTTGCTGGAGCAAGCAGCGGATCTGCAGCCTCTGCTCCTAAAAGCACAATTGGAAAAAATGCGGCGACATTAGTCGTGATTTGCGAATTGCTGGCAACATATTCAGCGATTCCTTCATATTGATAACTGCCTGGTGCCAGTGCAATTGCCCCACGAAGATTAAATTCAGGCGCATCTTTTTGACCGGATGCTGCAACTTTAATAGATGCTGCACCTCCTTGACTATGACCCATAACATACCAATTTTTACTAAAGCTATAAGGCTTTAAATGGTGGATCGCTCGTACAGCATCAACGACAGTATGCAACTGACTTCGCGCATTCATATAAGGATGACCGCCCGGAGTGCCTAAACCTTGATAATCAGGTGCAACGACTGCATAGCCGCGAGCGAGCCAGGCATTCAATGCTTTAGCAGCGATTTGCTGATAGACATGGACTGGCCCGCCCACATAATCCCCAGAGGGTGCACATGTATCAGCAACGCCAGTTGTACCATGCGCCCAAGCCAGAACAGGCCAGCCATCTTTAGGGAATTTGCCTTTAGGTAACAAGATATAGCCTGAAGTGACAATGGGTTCGGATTTTGTGCCACGACTGCGATAATTAATTAAGAAACGTTGTGAGGCATTCGTAAACAGATCAGTATTTTGTTCTTGTATAGATAATATTGTACCCGGTATTTTTTCCGAAATATGAGATGCTTGGATTTTGCTGTTATCGGGAAGTGGAGGAGAGGCTATTGCATATGTTGAACCTGAACATAAACAGCTCATGATTAATTTAATAATAGGAGATTTAATTTTCATCGCTGAAACCATTTTCCTTTTTATAATGTCATTTTTAATGTAGCAGCTTTATTTATGTTTCTAAATTAACTCTGCACAGAGTTTGTAAACTAAAGCTTTTAAGTTAAGGCGAATGAGCAGTACAACAAGTTATTTTAGTTTAGCTAATAACTTCATATAAGCACTTATATTTTAATGTGGTTCTGATCTGTGAGTAGAATTCATATCATGTCTAACCTCACTAATACGATCATAAATCACTTTTCGCATTCGGTTTATTACTCCCAGAGGTTTGTGCTCCGGTAGTGTATGCCATGGTGTAAAAGAGAGATTTTCACAAAACTTGTTTTGTTCAGGTGTATCAAAAACTTGCTGAGGAATGCGGATAGTTGCGACCTTGTAAAAAGGCGCCTCACTTTCTTGCCATTCAGTCATGGAATCTTCGACTGACATGGTGTTTGATGTTCTAGGCTGTATCAGAAACTCCATACATGCTTCACTTTTTTGCAAATGTTTGCGCAATTTTTCTCTTAGAAAATTATGATGCGGAGCATGTGGAAGAGGATCTGTCACTGTCGAACATGCTTGAGCTGAATACTTTATAGCTTGACGATCAGTGCCTATTCCTAATTGATAGGGCACCATAGACCAATATCTAGTTTGCAAAGGATTAGAAATTTTATTTCTCGTATTTAAGGCAATCCAGGTTCCTTTAGCTCCTAATGCAAAAGGAATATGCAACTTATTGAAAAATCTATCGCTATTTATATCTTGCATAAATGACATATATCGGACTGGATCATTCACAAAAAAGACAGGATGATTGATCATAATGAAATCTTGAGTAGAGGTTTCATCATCTAAAAGCTTTTCTCCCGGTACAGCCAGAAGTTTTATCGCCATGCCACGGGCATCTTTTTTAATATCTGCTTGTTGGGCATCTTTAGAACCATTAGAGAAACGAATCCAGGCTTGATATGTTTTTCCCGGAATAAAAACACCTTGAACCAAGTTTTTAGGAAGAACTTCATCTACTTTGAATTCTGAACGTACACAACCATGTGCTTTGGGATGGGCATCACGTAGCGCGATACCTGTGGAATACTCTTTCCGAATCGATAGCTCAATTATATCTGCGATTTTTTCAGTTATGTTTGCTTCATCAGGATAAAGACTTTCACTTAAATGATGATCTATATGGGGATGAATATTATCTTTTGGAGAGTTAGATGCTATAGGGGAAGCGTTAGCATATGCAGCACTACAAATACTTATTGCCATTAGAGGGAGGAAGACTAGACCCGAGCATAGAGGTCTTATAAAGTTAGGCATTGATTTTCTCCTTGCTATAAAGCTAGAGTTAGTTTTAATTTTTAGCCTATGATCTGAAATTCTTTGGACATACTTTAGCCATAAAATAATTGTAATGTCTGTATGATTGTTGATCTTCAGATTTTAAGTCCATCCAGTCTCCTTTCTAAAATTTTTCCACTCTTTATCGTGTGCTCTATGTAAAAGTAGATTTATGTTTTTACTTTGATTTAACTCAACACAGAGTTTTTTACTTTAGCAAAATTTATCCATAAACTTATGAAAATTTATTTTTAGACTAATGCGAGATGCTCGTAGCAAAATCAAGAGTCGTCGAATACAGTGCTATAGAAATTTATTGAGTTTAAAATTTTGAAAATATTAGGGTCTGTTGACATTTAC
>NZ_MJIQ01000076.1:0-1520 GCF_001878775.1 Acinetobacter sp. AR2-3 | reverse complement strand
AGATGTGTATAAGAGACAGAGACAGTAATGCCAGTCAGTTAAGAAATTGACTGGCATTTTCTTGGATATTTTTGTGCTTTAATTTTCACTACTCGCGGACATTGCCTTTGCCTTTTTTCAGGTAATACAAATATTTTAGATTGTTCAAATAATTGCGCTAAATGTTTGGGTAGGTTTCCTGCTGATTCTAAAGGTGTGTGCCTTAAGATATTGATAATACTCATAGATGCAATATGGAAACTGATCCTTAAAGGACTCACCTTTGCATGTTCAGCGATAAACCTCATCTGTCTTCTTAAGATATTATATGCAATAAATACCCCCCACAATTCTTGATAGACCAAATCAGGTTGTTTGCTTCTTAAAATCCTTGCATCCTGTAAATCACTTTTAATTTCCCGATAACACATTTCTATTTCCCAACGCTGGATATAAAGCATTGCAAGGTCTTTGAATGGATAAACTTTAGAATCTGTTAATGATGTAATGTAACGTCTTATTTTTCCTGCATATTCAACTTCAATTAAACGTGCTTCCCAATAGTCACCCAATGACGGATTTATCTTTTTTGCTCTTGCTGAAACAGGCATTTTGATCTGAAAGTCATGGGCCGCATTATGATGAATCACTTCATAACGCAGGTTGTCCTTTGCTCGCATCAACCAATGACTCTCTTCTGCCTGAGATTGCCAGCTCACTAAAAAATCAGCAGAGAAGTAAGCACGATCAAATAGGGTAATACTGCGAACTGGTGCTTTTAATTGACTGGCTAAGGTTAATTCACCTTGATCCATACTGCCCATTTGGGCATCAATCATTTCATGGGTATTGGTATTCACCAGGCAAGTCGCTCTAACTTGTGGGTAAGGTGCAGCTGCTGTTTTGCCTTTGGATGAACCAAAGTGCTTAAAGTTTTCTTCTGTATGAGGCATAGACCAAACCACACCATCTACAGCACAAACGCATAGACCGTGAAAGTTGCTATATTGTTGTTGTGAGTCTTTAAACCATGCCTGACTTAATGTCGAAAATAAAGCACTCATGGGTTCTAAGCCTAAGCGTTGTCTTGCTTGTACGGATGCACTCGGTACACAGTATTCTGCCGTACCGAAAACAAGTTGCAATTGTTGAACCACATACCAAATCGGTTGATTTCGAAATAGAGCAAGTCCGATTACCAGCCAAACAACATGTTCAGCAGGCAGTTTTCTTTTTCGAATTGATGCTTTACCTGTTTGGTCTAAGCAATCTTCAATCCAGTTTAAATCAATCAATTCACTGAATTGTGAAAGTGAAGGTAGGGTTTGTTTTAATGTTAAATCTAGATTCTGAGATAAATTCATAAAAAAAGAGCGTATTTACATACGCTCTTTTTACAGCATTTTAACTTTTTTTGCTTAACTGACTGGCATTACCCATTGAGAGGACTTTTTTTGTGCATGGATTTAGATCGAGAATGAAGATCCACAACCACAGGTCGTGGTCGCACTCGGGTTTTGTACCACGAAACGTGAACCTTC
>NZ_MJIQ01000075.1:0-2611 GCF_001878775.1 Acinetobacter sp. AR2-3 | reverse complement strand
GCACTTCAAGTTTTACTCTGCCATGTATTGAAATCAAATGACATCCAAATCAGCATGGATGGTAAAGGTCGATGGGTTGATAATGTGATGGTTGAACGATTATGGCGGAGCGTTAAATATGAAGAGGTGTATCTCAAAGCCTACAGCAATGTTTTGGATGCGAAGAAGCAATTAAACGCATATTTTGAATTTTATAATTTGAAACGACCTCATTCGAGTCTGGACAAAATGACTCCAGATGAGTTTTACTATGACCAGCTACCACAACAAAATAAGGTAGCTTAACTAGAGCAGAGTATCACTTATAAATAAGCTTTTAGTTGTTCAAACATGTGGGACCACCTCTATTTAAAAAAAGGAAAGAAGATGAAAATTAAGTTTTTAACAGTTTCATTGATGCTTATTCTGCCATTTTCTGTTTTTGCAGCAAATACTGTAGTAGAAAAAGCGGTCATTGAATCAAATAATACATATAAGGCGAAGTATAACTTAGAGGATATGACTGAGTTTAATCAGGCTCAAAAGGGCTTTATTGCCAAGCCAACAGGTCAAATTAAAAGTGAGAAAGGCAATGTTATCTGGGATTTTGATGCATTTAGTTTTTTACAAGATCAAGCACCAAATACCGTTAATCCCACTCTATGGCGACAAGCAAAATTAAACAACAATGTTGGGCTATTTAAAGTAACAGATCGAGTTTGGCAAATTCGTGGTTTTGATTTGGCAAATATGACCATCATTCAGGGTGATACTGGCTGGATTATTGTGGATACATTAACCTCTAAAGAAACGGCTGAAGCAGCACTTAAATTTGCTAGACAGCATTTAGGTGAGCAAAAAATTTCAGCCATTATCTTTACCCATAGCCATATCGATCATTTTGGTGGTGCATTAGGCGTTCTTTCTAGCGAAGAAATTAACGCTAGAAAAACTCCAATTATTGCGCCAAAAGGCTTTATGGAAGAAGCGACCAGTGAAAATGTGATGGCAGGTTCAGCCATGATACGTCGTGCGACTTATATGTATGGAACTTTTCTACCTAAAAATGCGGAAGGATTGGTGGATACAGGTTTAGGTAAGGCTGTTGCTGTGGGAAAAATGGGCATCCTTGAGCCTACACAACTGATCACTCAACCAGAACAGAAAATGACGGTTGATGGCTTGGATTTTGTGTTTTATAACGTGCCGGGTTCAGAAGCACCAGCAGAATTAACGTTCTCTATCCCATCATTGAAACTTTATAACGGCGCAGAAATTCTATCTCATACCATGCATAATCTTTATACCCTTCGGGGTGCTAAAGTCCGTGATGCCTTAAAATGGGTGGGCTATCTAGACCAAGCAATGCAGCATGCCAAAGCATCCGATGTATTGATTGCACAGCATCATTGGCCTGTCTGGGGCAATGACAATATTCAAGATTTTATTAAAACCCAGCGAGATGTTTATAAGTTCACGCATGATCAGACGGTGAGATATATGAACTCTGGTTTTAATGGCGCTGAAATTGCCGAAAAAATTAAGCTTCCAGCGGCACTTGATCAAAAACTATATGCTCATGGCTATTATGGAACCCTAAAACATAATGTAAAAGCAGTATACCAATATTATATGGGATGGTTCGATGCCCATCCTTCCAATTTAGATCCATTACCCCCTAAAGCTGTTGCAAAAAAATATATTGAGTTAGCAGGTGGGGAGAACAATGCATTGAAAAATGCGCGGGATGCCTACGCTCAAGCTGACTATAGATGGGCTGCCGAGATTTTAAAACATATTGTGTTGAATAACCCTCAAAACCAACAAGCAAAAGACTTATTGGCGAATACTTATCGTCAATTGGGCTATGCTGCTGAGGCTTCAACTTGGCGTAATTTCTTTTTGGTGGGCGCTCAAGAGCTACAAAATAATGTACCCCTACAAAATACTTCTGATCCGAGTGATTTATTGATTCATACACCAACTGAAAGATTTCTTGAAGCTATGGCGACAAATTTAGATGTGGAAAATTTAAAAAATGAAAACCAGTGTATCAATCTGGTTTTGTCGGATACCAAAGAGCATTTTTCATTATGGGTTGAAAACTCAGTCATGCAGTTTAAGCGTTATGATGAAAGTAAAGATTTGGCATTGGATTGCCCTACATTAACCTTAACCAAGCCCTTATATCTAAAAATGATTACAGGTCAAATAGAAGGGGTAAAAGTCCTGCTTTCTAAAGACAGTAAAGTCAAAGGTAATCCACTGAAAATTGGAAAATTCTTTGCAATGTTTAAACGTCCAGATTCAATTTTCCCGATTGTGACTCGACCAAATGGCTAAGCTCAAATAAGTAAAGTCGAAACTTAAATTAATAGATCCAAAGAAATGGGTGAAATTATCAACTTGGTTCTCCCAATCTTATAACAGGAATCTCTGTACACGACAAAAATAGATAACTCATTGAAATAATGTCACAATAATTGTTTTCTAACGACGAATACTATGACACATCTCAATGAGTTATATCTTATCCTGTCTCTTATACACATCTGACGCTGCCGACGATCTTACGCGTGTAGATTGTCGGTGGTCGTCGTCTCCTCAGACACCAACTCATGCACATCTAGTC
>NZ_MJIQ01000074.1:0-32208 GCF_001878775.1 Acinetobacter sp. AR2-3 | reverse complement strand
TATTGCTGAGGTCTTTGGTAAACACTGTTCGATTTATGACTCAAATTGACGCGAGTTGATGGAAAAGTAAACATTTGAAGAAAATTATTCTCTCTGCTCTTGACGATTTACAACTGAAACTGTTTAATACGCGACATCGGCGTGATAGCTCAGTAGGTAGAGCAACGGATTGAAAATCCGTGTGTCCCCAGTTCGATCCTGGGTCTCGCCACCATATTTTAAAACGATTTCAAAGTTTTCAATCCCTGATCCCATCAGGGATTTTTTTTAGGCCAAAAATCAGCCACTCAAATATTTTTTTCATAATTTTGATTGACTAATGAGGCTAGATACGGCTTAATACACCGCATCGGCGTGATAGCTCAGTAGGTAGAGCAACGGATTGAAAATCCGTGTGTCCCCAGTTCGATCCTGGGTCTCGCCACCATATACAAAAAATCCTCAAACTTGGTTTGGGGATTTTTTTTTGCCTGCACCAAAGCCAGATCAGCATTCTTTTCTATTATTCAGTTGTTTCAATTTCTTCTTTTTCGACGTTTCCTGCCTTTTTATGCATCATTGACCGTTTATCAAACTTAACAATAGGCACTGGCATTATTTGTAAGATTTAGCTTTGACGCTTTCCCTTTTCCAAACGAGGGTGAAAATGATGAATCTCCTAACACCAATTAAACTCGGCTTTCTTACGGCCTGTACTACTTTTAGCCTACCGATATTAAGCCATGCTGCGCCTGCTGCTGATTCAGTGGTGTTGCCGACTCTGACCGTCATGGCGGAACCGGAACTGCGCGCCGTGACTGAAAAAATGTTGCCTTATCAGGAACAGAACAGCCAGCGTAAAGCACTACAAATGCGCCTGATGAAAATTGAACGTGAAATTCAGGCTTATAGCGTGGACGGCGACATAGTGGCGAATATTGATGTGATGCGTGCACCTGCCGATCCTGATCTGGATAGCTTGCCTGTGGTGTTTCGCGAATATGTATTGGCCATCGCACAGGGCTTGCAGTCTTCAGACCCAAGAAATGGGGTATATGTACTGCTGCAACCTTTTGGAATTAACCGCGATGCCACCAATGTGAATATTGTTCGGGAACAATTCGATCCGAACCGGCTGAATCTGAGCCTGCCATTTAATTCCCCATAATGTGCGCCTGTCGGTCTAGATAACTTTGTTAAACGAGCTTATTAAATCTGCCATGCAACGAGATCGACAAATAGTGTGCTGGGAAAGGGTAGCTTTGTGAGGGGAGCAATTTCTGTCTAAGCTAGACATATTATTGGAAAAATCAAATGCCTTGAATTGTGTTTAAAAAATAAGCATAGTGGATGTAAATCAACAAGATCTGACTGACAGAGCTGGAGCGTATACATGCCGCGTGTTTTTATGATTGTAGCCGCTGTGACACTGGCAATTTTTATTGGGCTGTTTTATCAGAATTCGGTTCAGCAAAAACATCAGGCCGAGCTGCTCGAATATGAAACCGTGCTCGAAGAAAAAACCGAGAGCATTGCGCAGCAGGCACAGGACTGGTCTAAACCGATTCAAATTAAGCTTGAGGATGACCGTCTGGATGGTGACTATGCCATCATGGCAGAATTTATGCTGGGGCAATTGCGCGACAGTGCCGAGGAACGCAATCAGTATCTACGCGACTTAAAAGCCGCCAACTGGCAGAATTTTCTGAATATCGACCGCTTGGCCAAGGATCAGGCACAAGGCTATAAAGAAACTGAAGCCATGCTCAAGCAAGTCCATCAAATTGTGAACAGCTATCAGCAGAAAATCCAGCAGCGCGATGCCGAGCTGATCGACAAGGCGCAGCAACTGGATATTAAAAACCGTTATCGCCAGCAACTGAGCCTGACCCTGAAAGACAGTCAGCAAAATAGTAATGCACATGTCATTTTTGAAATTGAAAAACAGACTCTGGCCAAGGCCGATGCCTTATTTACAGTACTGAAAAAGCATAAATGGCAAAAGAAAAATAACACCTTTATGTTCTATGACGATAAAGCCGTGCAAGAATTTAATGCGCTGTATAAAGAAATGCTGCACTTGAATAAACAGATGGAACGAGTGGCGACTGCCAATCAGAAAGCGGTTGAAAACAAGTTGTAGCATGACCTAGATGACAGGATTGCCATAGGACTGTCATCTGCTGTTCAAACTCGCTTGCTAAATTGAAGGGGTCGCACAGATCACGACATAACATTCAAGCAGGTGAGTCATGCAAACAATTCAGGTTTTTGCTGATATTCAGCAGGTGTACGGTGAGTTTGTCGCAAATAAAACAGATCCAAAATTAGAAAGGATGAATAACGGGGACAAGAACCGGTTGTTCTTGAATCAATATTTCACGCTGATCGAGGACTGGCACTATACCGAACAGATTGTGATTCAGTTCAATCAGCAGTATTTCAGTCTGGATCTGGGGAGCGCACCGGATTTTATGGATCAGGACAAATACATCAACTGGCTAAAGTCGGAACTGCTGCATTAATCAAGTCGCCATATTCCTCATTGATATACAACCGAGCTGTCTCAAGAGAGGCAGCTTTTTTATTTTGATAGAAAACTGGTATTGATCTTGCTGTTGCATCGGCACAGCGCAAACAGGCGCTGATTCCAATTCCGATTTGAACAGGCTATGCTGAATTAATTACCGCTGCCAAAAGAATGACAGGCGGAGCATGGATGATAAGGAGGACAAAAAATTATGCAACAGTTGAGATGTTATAAGGAACTTCCAGTCTGGAACCAGCAGAGTATTCCTCAGGGCTTCAAGAATCAACACAATACCAAAGCGGGTACGTGGGCGAAACTGACAGTATTAAAAGGTGAGCTGCGTTTTGCCATGCTGGAAGAATCTGGTGCGGTGCAATCAGAGCATGTGTTTACACCAGAGCAGCAACCGCCATTTATTGAGCCTGAGGCCTGGCACAAAATTGTTTCTGCCAGTGAGGATGTCGAATGTCAGCTGCGTTTTTACTGTCGGCCTGAGGATTACTTCATCAAGAAATATCAGTTGAATCCTACCCATTCTGAAGTGCTGGCCGCCATGCCCTATTTAAAAGGTGGTCGTGCGCTGGACGTCGGCTGCGGTACAGGGCGTAATGCGCTTTATTTAAGCCAGAACGGCTTTAATGTCGATGCTTGGGATGTCAACGAAAACAGTTTGCAGACTTTAAGACAGATTGTACAGACGGAACAGATTGATCATGTGCAGGTGCAGCGCCGCGACCTTAACACGGATACCAGTATTGCAGGCCAATATGACTTTATCTACTGTACCGTGGTGATGATGTTCCTTGAGGCGAAAACCATTCCACCGCTGATTGCACAGATGCAGCAGGCGACCGTGCCGGGTGGCTATAACCTGATTGTCTGTGCCATGGATACGCCAGGTATTCCGGCACAAGCCGATTTTCCATTTGCTTTTCAGCCGGGGGAGTTGCGAGGGTATTATGAGGGCTGGAATATTGTGAAATACAATGAAGATATCGGTGAGCTATACCGTGTCGATGCACAAGGTCAGCGGATTAAGCAGCATTTTGCCACGATGCTAGCGCAAAAGGCTGAATAGAAGATTGAGGATTTTTAATTCCTGAATTTAAATTAAATCATCCAAAACAAAAAAAAGATGTCAGGATGACATCTTTTTTTTATGCTTTAAAAACTTAAGCAGCTTTCTTGAACCAAGAGAACCAGCCTTTTTTCTCAGCTTTTGATTCTGCTTTTTCAGCTGCCGCATCTTTGGTTTCTACTGCTTCAGTTTTCGCAGCTTCAACGTGTTGTTCTGCTGTAGCTTGAGCTGTTTCTAATTGAGTCGTCGCTTCTGTTTTTACTGCTTCAGCTTTAGTTTCAGCCGCTTGTTGATTTGCAGCAACAGTCGCTTGAGTCGCTTCAACTTTCGCTTGTACAGGTGCAGCAGTTTCTTTAGCAACAGTTTGGGTTGTTTTGGTTACAACAGTTGCTGGCGCAACTTGAACTTCAGTTGCCATTGCAGATGCAGAAGTCGCTACGATTGCAGTCGCGATCATTGTTTTAAGCATGTTCATATATACCCTTTTAAGGAAATAGGAAAAAAGAGGCTTGATCATACATTTATAAAATTTAAGTGATTCATAAATATGGTTTTATTGGTTGATTATTCAACTGAAATTACAAAGGAATAACATTTCATCTAGTTAAGAATTATAATTGTTTAAAACAAATAATTATTTTAGAGATTGTAGTGGGTCAACTTCAAACAAATGGATATATTACTTGCTCATCTTGTAATACAGTAAATAAGCTTCATGAGATTGGTGAACAAGGTCTTTATCATTGTGGAACTTGTAAAAATCCATTAATTTTTATTAATAAAGAAAAGCCTAAACCTGGTTTACTGAAAACTTTAATTATCGCAGGTATGATCGGGATTGCTGGTGGCGTAAGTATAAATCAGATTAAGGATGCTCTCAGACCAACTGAAATTAATTATTCCAAAATACAAACAAATTGGACAGGCACACAAGTTAGGCAGTTTGATCTCAATTGTAAGGCTAATTTGGCATTAGAGAAGAAAAAGTGGGATGCTGAGCGTATTGATAAAACATGTACATGTTTTACTACTTATGTTGTTGAAAATACAAAATATCCATTGTGGGGTAAATTAGATACTGAAGTGGTTGAAGCAGGTATAAAAGAATGCACGTAGTTAGTACAGAAGTAGTTCAATTAAACTTAAATACGAATTTGGGTAAATTTTTAAACTTGATTAATGACGTTTATGCAGGAAACTTAAAAGCTTTCAGTGATGCTTTTTCTGATACAGATGCTTCTTTTTATGAGCGGTTAAAAAAAGATATTCAAAGAGCAAAGCAAGGGTCATTAACCGTTAAGAAAGAAGATGCATTGAAAAAATATATTTTTTTCCTTGAATATAAGCAGTGGGAAAAGAACGCAGATACAAAATTTTTTAAGAAATTGGATCTACAATTAGATACAGCAGTTGAAGCACTATGTAAGGCAACTGGGCAGTAATCTGCCCAGTTAATTGGAATTATTTACAAGCACCTGGTACTCGACATGCACAGCTCGAAGGAGCATGGCAGGCATGATCATCTCCACAGCGTGCTTCTATTGTAAAATCAGGATATGGACCAAACCACAACTCATAAAGTTCCTTAGTACGTTCGAAGGTGTTTTTTAAATTTTGTTGATCTACTTCATCATTGATTCCAAAATATGGATAGTGGTGCAGATAAGCTCCAAAAATTTTTAAGCAATCCATGTGGTAATTTCGAGTATCTAAAATGTGAGCATGCCAAAACTCATCAACAAGTTTATTAGGTACTAGCGTTTCTTTTGGATAGAAATATTTTAACGCTAGAAAACGTTTATATTCTTGCTCTGCAAATTCGCAAACTTGTTTTGACATGGTGGCTTCATTACCTGATGTTAATTTAAATTTTAATTTACTGAAATTTAAACTCTCAATCGAGGTCGGCATATTTGATCTTGCTAGAGTAGCTGTATGGTTAAAGTCTATTGCTAAATTTCCCATTTCTTTTTCCTTAGTAGGTTTATAGCGTTGTTGCTATGTAGGAAATATTGCCATCTACCTTTATTTAGATTGGGGAATTTTAAGGGACAAAAAACCCCGCAATAAGCGGGGTTTCTTTTATCTCAGTATTTAATTAAGAATTAAACACGTTCGATAATGGTTGCAATACCTTGACCAAGACCGATACACATGGTCGCAAGACCGATTTGCGTATCTTGTTGTTCCATCACGTTCAGCAAAGTCGTCGTGATACGCGCACCAGAACAGCCCAATGGGTGACCCAATGCAATCGCACCACCGTTATGGTTCACGATATCCTGTTTGTCATAAATGCCTAAGCCCTTAAGAACAGACAAACCTTGTGCCGCAAATGCTTCGTTCAGTTCAAAAGTCTGAATATCAGCAATTGACAGGCCAGCACGTTTCAACGCTTTTTGCGTTGCCGGAACAGGGCCATAACCCATGATCGCAGCATCACAGCCTGCAACCGCCATAGAGCGAATTACAGCACGTGGCTTAAGACCTAAAGCTTGCGCGCGCTCAGCAGACATCAACAACATGGCAGAAGCACCATCAGACAAAGCTGAAGAAGTCGCTGCAGTTACTGTACCGCCTTTCGGATCGAAGACTGGACGCAAAGATTTGAACGATTCAAGGTTCGCATCTGGACGGATCACTTCATCGATATCACACAAGATTTTGTAGCCATCTGCATTATGCCCTTCAATGCCGACGATCTCGTTCTGGAATAGACCGTTTTCAGTCGCAGCCCAGGCACGGCGATGTGATTCCACACCGAACGCATCCTGTTCTTCACGGCTAATGCCGTTCATACGACCCAACATTTCAGCAGTTAAGCCCATCATGTTCGACGCTTTGGCATAATGCTTAGACGCTTCAGGATTCAGGTCGATGCCGTGCATCATGCCGACATGGCCCATGTGCTCAACACCACCAATGATGAAGATATCACCTTGGTTCGTTGCAATTTGCGCAGCCGCAGTGTGAATCGCCTGCATAGACGAGCCACAAAGACGGTTCACCGTTTGACCTGCAACAGTCTTCGGCAGGTCTGCCAGTAATGCAATATTACGGGCAATGTTCATACCTTGTTCTAGGGTTTGGTTAACACAGCCCCAGATTACGTCTTCAACTTCATGCGGGTCGAATTCGTTACGTACCAGCAGGGCACGGACAAGCTCAGCAGACATCGAGTCGGCACGTACATTGCGGAACATACCGTTTTTGGTTTTACCCATTGCTGAACGTACGCCATCAACGATGACAACGTCACGTGGATTTAAAGTAGCCATTCACGTTGCTCCTTAACCGTAGAATTTTTTGTTGTTAGCAGCCATTTCGCGCAACATTTCTGGCGCTTCATAAGCTTTACCAAGGTGCGCATACTTATTGCAAAGCGCAACATACTCAGCTACACCGGTTTGATCGATGTAACGGCATGGACCACCACGGAATGGAGGGAAACCAACACCCATGATCATGGCCATATCTGCTTCAGCAGCAGTGGCTACAATGTTGTCTTCCAGGCAACGAACAGTTTCGTTACAGAAAGCCAGCATCATGCGATCAATGATTTCCTGAGCGTCAAATTCACGTTTTTCCGCAGTTGCAACAGAGGCCACAAGCTCATACGCAGTTGGATCAACCACTTTGGCTTTTTTGCCTTTACGGTCAAGTTCATACTTGTAGAAACCAACGTCGTTCTTTTGACCCAGACGTTTGTTTTCGTACATCACCTGAATCGAACCTTTGAAATCAGGTTTCATGCGATCCGGGAAGCCTTCAGCCATGACTTCTGCACCATGTACGCCAGTGTCGATACCGACAACGTCCATCAGGTAAGCAGGACCCATTGGCCAGCCGAATTTTTCCATGACTTTATCGATTTGCTGGAAGTCAGCACCATCTTTAAGCAACAGGTCAAATGCACCGAAGTAAGGGAACAATACGCGGTTCACCAGGAAGCCCGGGCAGTCATTGACCACGATTGGTGTTTTACCCATTTTCTGAGCAAGTACTACAGTCGTTGCAATCGCTTCGTCAGAAGTCTTCGCCCCACGAATCACTTCAACCAGTGGCATCATATGTACCGGGTTAAAGAAGTGCATGCCCACGAAGTTTTCAGGACGTTCTAGGTTTTCAGCCAGGCGCGTGATTGAAATCGTAGAAGTATTAGATGCAATGATCGTGTTTTCACGTACTTTCGATTCAGTTTCTTTCAGTACGATGCCTTTGACTTTTGGATTTTCAGTCACGGCTTCGATCACGATGTCCACTTCTTTAAACTCGTCATAGCTTAAAGTCGGACGGATGCGCGCAAGAGTTTCACCCATTTGAGCAGGCTTCATCTTCTTACGTTCAACTTGTTTGGTCAGTAAACCGTTAGCTTCTTTCATACCCAAAGCAAGTTGCTGGTTACCGATGTCTTTCATGATGATCGGTGTGCCTTTGCTTGCCGCCTGGTAAGCAATACCACCACCCATGATACCCGCGCCTAGAACAGCCGCTTGGTTCACTGGATGCGCACCTTTTTCATAGCGCTTCGAGGTTTTTTTCACGATCTGGTCGTTCAGGAACAAACCGATCAATGCACCTGCTTGTGGTGTTACAGCTGCTTTGGCAAAGCCTTCAGCTTCAGCTTTCAGCGCGTCATCACGATGCAGGCTCGCACCCGCTTGCAGAGAATCAAGTAATAATTTTGGCGCAGGGTATTGAGCTGGATTGGCTTTTGCTAAAACCATGCCTTTCGATGAGTTAAACGCCATCATCTGTTCGATTGGGCTGAGTTTAACTGGATCAAGTTTTTCCTGACGCTTGGTTTTCCAGTCTAAACGGCCATGAATCGCCTGTTTCACCAGATCAAGTGCAGCATCTTGTAATTTGTCAGCAGGAACAACAGCATCGACTGCACCGTCTTTCAGTGCAGCAGCCGGCTTTTTAGGATTGGCCATTGCCATCCATTCTACCGCGTTGTCGATACCGATCAGACGGCTTAAGCGTACTGTACCACCGAAGCCCGGGAAGATACCCAGCTTGATTTCAGGCAGGCCCACTTGCGCCTGTTCTGACATGACACGGTAATCACACACCAGGCACATTTCGAAACCGCCACCCAGTGCCATGCCATTAATGGCAGCCACTTTAGGAATGTCGAGGTCTTCGAAGCTGTTAAAAATTTCATGTACTGGCATTGCCCAGTCAACAATCGCTTGTTCACCCTGAGCAAAGTTGTCGCCGAATTCAGTGATATCAGCACCTACAATAAATGTAGATTTGCCTGAAGTCACAATCAGACCTTGAATATCGGCATGGGAGACGGCTTCAATAGCAGCCTTGAAATCTTCAATCGTTGCACGGTTGAATTTGTTAACGGACTCACCTTGTAAGTCAAAGCGGAATTCTGCAATCCCGTCCTCAAGCATTTGGACGGTAATGGCATTGCCAGCGTGGATCATGCCCTGATCTCCTTTATTTTGGAGGACTTCTAAGTTGATGTTGTGAAGCAAGTGCGCATGTCCCGCGCACTTTTTGACTTCGCTAATCTTACGATAACTATATCCAAAAAGAACATAACAAGTTGTATCAAGCCGTGACGCAATGGTCATCAATTTCTGCCAGACTGATCCGACCAGCTATGACTTTTCCTTTCAGTTTTCTAAAAGCAGATGAACCAAAGATTTTGTTTCAATTCATTATTTTTTATCAATCAGCCTGATAGATATGGAGCAGGGTGACTGATTTTCAAGGTGCATTTCTAGCGGAGTTTTGTCAATTCAGTCAATTTCCATCCTTGAACATGCCATTTTTAGCCTCAAAGCATGCTGAGCGCAGGGCTTTCAGGTCTTTGCTGATAGTGTTCAATCAGCACAAATAAAAGCGCAGTAGCTCATTTGGGTTGCTGAACTTTTCTGATGAGATCAACAATGAGAACGATCCTGTCGATGTGTGATTTGAAATAATTTCCATCCTGCCGGGTTGAATCCCTGTCATCTGCTATGGAATTGTTTATGATGATCATGCACCAAGATATGGGGGATATCGATGCACGTGTTTTGTTCTAAAAAAGACTGGTGGCTACTGGCTTTTGTGATTTGTATGAGTGGCCTGTTGCTGCAACTGCTGCTGACCATGCAGGCCAAAGGGACCATGCAGCAATATCCGCTGCATACTACGGTTTATGTCCTGACCATTATTATTCTATGGTGGCCGCTATGGAGTACGCGCTATGTGGTGGACAATGGGATATTGACCATAAAAAGCCTGTGGTTAAGCTGGAAGATTCCCTTAAGTGAAATCCAATCCATTCAGCCGACAGACCACTCTATCATTGCGCCAGCCTTATCCTTGAAGCGTCTGCGGATTGATTATACGGAAGACGGCGTGCAGAAATTTGTATTGGTCTCACCCAAGAATCAGACCGCTTTTATGCAGGCGCTTCAATCGCATAAAAACGGAGAGTGAGTCTGAATCATTTAAGCTTTTGCCTGCTCAGGCAGAACCACCAACTGTCCATCGATACAGTCCAGATGCAGACTGAACTGCTCAGGCTGGTTTAAAAAATACAGCGCCAGAATTGGTTCCAGTTCGGTACGTATCTTGCGACCCAAATGTCGTGCGCCGTAACGAATATCATGGTCCTGATAGAAATAGGCTTTGGCTGCAGCGCTTAAATGTACGCTGCGTTGCTGATGTTGCAAGCGTTTGTTCAGTTTATCCAGTTCAATTTCGACCAGACGTGGCAGGGCATCATGCTGTACCGCCTGATAATGTAGGCTGCGGTCAATCCGGTTCAGAAATTCAGGGTCGAATTTACGTTGCATGACTTTTTCAATGATGTTCTGGATGGGTACGCGCTTCAGACACAGGGCTTGCATTTTTTCTGGCAGATAACTGAGTTTGTCCAGATATTGCTGAGCGGCCTGTGCCCCGATATTGCTGGTCATAAAGATCATGCAGTTGCGAAAATCGATAGTTTTGGTGCCCGCTGTCAAGGTCAGCCGGCCAGTATCCAGCACGTTCATCAAGCCTCGAATCACTTCGTTACTGGCTTTTTCTAGCTCATCAAACAGCATGATGCCGGGACGGGTATGGCTGCCGGCAATCGCAGTTTCATCAAACAGGCTGTGACCTTCCTTTGATCCCACATAACCGGGCGGTGCGCCGGTCAAAGCCGCGGCATAATGCTCCTGTGCCAGAGTATTCATATCAATCCGGCAAAAGGCATCCGGGCGACCATAGATCGCTTCTGCAATCAGACGCACGGTTTCAGTTTTACCCACACCGGTTGGGCCGAGCATCAGAGTGACCGAAAGTGGGCGATCCGGACTGGAAAAATCTGCCTTGACCACATGCAGCATCTTTTCAATTTCGTTTAAGGCTGCATCCTGTCCAATAATCCGTTCGCGTAGCAGTAGCATCACGCTATTGGGTTCAAAATGAAAACGCGGTTTGCCAATCAGGCGATCACGTTCAGACAAGTGATGTGTGGAGGTGGATGGTTGAACAATATGGATGCCCGGTTGCTGCATGGTCATGCGAATCATCTCAAAACTAGACCCTTTGAGCATAGCAAAGTTATATCTTGAAATTTAGAGCTTTTAGCAATTAGAACACGGTGAAAGCGATATAGATCAATAGCATGATGGCTTGGATAATTAATTTTAGGTGGCAGCTTCAGGGAAATTTTGTGTTTTCGCTTGAAAATGACGTAATAATCATCACATATATCTGCAGATTGCATGTGAAAAATAGGCTTTAGGTGAACGAAAACGCACGCCCCCATCTCGAGAAAATCCTGGCCAATATGACCAGCTTGCCCGGGGTCTACCGGATGTATGGTAAAGACGGCGAATTATTGTATGTGGGGAAAGCCAAAAATCTGAAAAACCGGGTCTCCAGCTATTTTGTCAAAACATTGGATCATCCTAAAACCCAGGCCTTGGTGGCACGGATTTATGATATTCAGACTTTGGTGGTACGTTCTGAAACTGAAGCCTTGTTGCTGGAACAGAACCTGATCAAGCTGCATCATCCGCCGTATAACATCATGCTGCGTGATGACAAATCTTATGTCTATATTTTTGTTTCGGCAGATAAACCCTATCCGCGTTTAGCCAGTGGGCGCGGCAAGGGTAAGCATCAGGTCGGAAAGTTTTTTGGGCCTTATCCGAGTGCTTATACGGCGCGGGATACTCTGGTGGTGCTACAAAAACTGTTCAATGTGCGTTCCTGTGAAAACAGTTTTTTTGCCAACCGGACCCGTCCTTGTCTGCAATACCAGATCAAACGCTGCTCTGCGCCCTGTGTCGGATTTATTTCTCCGGAAGACTATAAGGCAGATGTCGATAACTCGATCCGCTTTTTGCAGGGTGATACCAAGGAGCTGAATCAGGAACTGATCGCAAAAATGGAAGCGGCCGCTGAAGCGCTGGAATTTGAAAAAGCGGTATTCTATCGTGACCGGATGGCGCTGTTAAGAGAGGTGCAGTCACAGCAGGCGATCTATAAGCTCAAAGGCGAAGCGGATATCCTGTCGATTGCCTATCAGGCCGGGGTGACCTGTGTGCAGATCATGCATGTGCGCAACGGTAAAATGTTGGGTGGAAAAAGTTATTTCCCGGATATGCTCAGTGATGACCTAGGGCAGATGCTGGCCGATTTTATTGCCAATTTTTATTTTCAGGTGGCCGATGAAATCCCGGCTGAACTGATTGTCAATGTTGAAGTCGCTGACCGCAAGGAACTGGAAGCAGCACTCTCGCAGCATTTTGACAAGAAAATCCAAATCAAGTCCAAGGTACGAGAAACCCGCGCGGAATGGCTGGAACTGGCGCAGATGAATGTACAGCACGCGATTCAGGGCAAGCTGGCCAATCATATAGAATTAAATGAGCGTTTTCATCAGCTGGAGCAGGTGGTCGGCCGTCCTGTAGACCGGATCGAGTGCTTTGATATTTCCCATACCATGGGCGAAGATACCGTGGCGTCCTGTGTGGTCTTTGACAGTGGCGGAGCACGCAAGCGCGACTATCGCCAGTTTTCCATTCATGATATCCAGGCAGGTGATGATTATGCCGCCATGCGTCAGGCGCTGACCCGTCGTTATAAAAAAGCCCTGTTGCCAGACTTGCTGCTGATTGATGGTGGCAAGGGGCAATTGCACATGGCAATGGAAGTCATGCAGGAACTGGGACTGGATGCCTTTATGGTCGGTGTGTCCAAAGGTGAGGGACGTAAGCCTGGTCTGGAAACCCTGCACTTTACCGATGGCAGTAAAATTCAATTACCGGAAGACCATAAAGCACTGCATCTAATACAGCAGGTACGTGATGAAGCACACCGCTTCGCGATTACCAAACACCGTGCCAAACGCGATAAAAAGCGTGGCTCATCGGTACTGGAAGTGATTCCGGGGTTGGGACCCAAACGCCGTCGTGACCTGCTGACCCATTTTGGCGGGATTCAGGGCGTACTGAAAGCCTCAGAACGAGATCTGCAACTGGTACCGGGACTGGGTTCAGTCATGGCCAGAATGATTTATAAAGTGCTGCATGAATGACGCGTGGCTTAAATGCAAGGGCCAAAGTGCGCATTGACGCTTGGGTCACGTGACATTCACAACCTGAAGAATTTTGCCGAATATACTGAGCATCAAGACTTACTGAGGGATCAACATGTCTTTGCATGCACTTTATGCACAAATTGCCGAACAGGAATGGGTAGAGTTTCCACAGGGATGGTTACAGGGTCGTACTCTGTATGGTGGTCTGGCTGCCGCGATGATGATGCAGAAAGCCGTCACTCACATCAATGATCCGGCCAAGCATTTACTCAGTTGCAGTGTGACCTTTGTCGGCCCGATTCAGCAAGCCAAAGTACGGTTGACGGCTGAAATCCTGCGGCAAGGCAAGTCAGTGACCACGATTGAAGTGCGCTTATGGCAGGACGACGCGGTGCAAAGTATTCTGATTGCCAGTTTTGGTATTTCCCGTGATTCAGAGATTCAGGTACAGCAACAAGTTCAGGCACCCGACTATGCTGCGCCAGAGCAGCTGTTTCAGATTCCTGCGGGTTATGGTATGCCAGACTGTTATGACCATTTCGAAGTAGCCTGGGCGGATGTCAATCTACCTTGTAGTGCCAGTCCTCGTCCGGACTTTGGTGGCTGGTGCCGGTTTCATCCCGAAAAGCATTGCAACCGTGAATTTCTGGTCGCCGACCTGATGGCTATTTTTGATATCTGGCCACCTGGGGTGTTGCCGATGTTTAAAAACATGGCGCCTGCGAGTAGTCTGACCTGGACAGTGACCTATGTGCATCCGGTTCAACATCAATTGCATGATTGGTTTAAATATAAAGTATTTACCGACTATGCTGCGGATGGTTATGCGACGGAGCATGCCTATCTCTGGGATGCCGAAAATCGCCTGATTGCGATGGCAAGACAAACAGTGACGGTGTTTGCCTAGTGACACTGCAAGTCAATTCGTATAAAGTGAAGCCTATTAATGATGGATCAAACCTCTAAAAAAGTGTGCATTTTCATCGTACATGAGGGGAACAATTGGCGGTGTCTATGACTACAGGTCGTATCCTGAATATTCCAAATATCTTGACCTTGGCGCGTATCGCTCTTATTCCGGTATTTTTATTGGTGGCTTACTGGCCACCTGCAATGGGCTTTGATGCCCATAACCCCGACATGACGCGGCATATTATTTTGACCACGATTTTTGTGGTGGCTGCAGTAACGGACTGGTTTGATGGCTATCTGGCACGTACATTAAACCAGACTTCTGCTTTTGGACGTTTTCTCGACCCAGTTGCAGATAAATTGATGGTCGCAGCTGCACTGATTGTGCTGGTGCAATGGCAGCCTTCCATGTCGATGGCTTTTGCTGCGATTGTAATTATTTCGCGTGAAATTACCGTTTCAGCCCTGCGTGAATGGATGGCAGAACTCGGTGCGCGGACCAATGTTGCGGTTTCAACAGTGGGTAAATACAAAACCGCTTTTCAGATGATCGCCATCACAGTATTCCTGCTGAAATGGCCACCGCTGGAAATGCTGGCGTATGCCTTGCTATACACCGCAGTGGTACTCACCTTATGGTCGATGTTCATTTATCTGAAAGCGGCTTGGCCATATCTGAAACAGCCTTAATCGAAATGAAAAGAGAAGCTCCTTGAAAGGGGGCTTTTTTTATGCGCTTAAATTATCAAGCCAATCGGCAAATTACAGGCAAAAAAATACCCAGCCTTTGGGGGAAGAACTGGGATAAAATCGGGGTATTTGTTGCTTATTATTATAGTTATTCAAAGATATCTCATCTTCTTAGAGCTCATTATAGAGAGACAGTTTTTTTTAATCATGTGGCTTCTTGTAGCAGAATGTTGTGTTTTGTGAACACTCTGTATATTGATTTTACAATCCATTATTTTGATACAAATCTGAATGTTTTTCAGCAGGATAGTGGCTGACTAGATAAACGAAATAGGATAAGTAAAAAGCTGTTTTTGTGCCCTAAGTATTAGTTAGTAAGATTTGCTAGATTAGTCAAAAAAAAACCTGGGATAGGAGATTTTTAAGATTTATGCCTACGCGGATTTCATCTTTGTCTTGAGTAATGTTTAGAACAACGTATAAAAAAAGAATCCCCAAAGTTGGAGATTCTTTTAGATTAAAGCCTACGCGCGCTTTCAGCGCTTGTCTTGCGTAATTTTTAAAGCAACGCTTTAAAAATTACTCAGGCTTCAGCCCTTCGGCTTTTTCCAGAGATGCATCATTGTTAAAGAACTTTTCACGCTGTTCTTCAAGAAACTTTTTCGCATCTGCTTCAAACACATTCAAACGCTTTTCATTAATCAGCGTAGTTTGGTGTTTTAGCCATTCCTGCCAAGCCTGTTTAGACACGGTGTCAAACAGTTCCTGACCCTTTGGTCCCGGGAATGGAGCAAAGTCTAAACCTTCCATTTCTTGTTGATACTTACGGCAAAATACTTGTCGAGACATATCGGTCTTCCTTAAGCGTAAAGATTTTCTAGGCGAGTGTAAGCACGTGCAATCGCAGCTTCCACCTGAGCAGGTGCAGTACCACCAATGTGATTACGGGCATTCACCGAAGCTTCAAGGGTTAAGGCTTTTTCAAATACGTCTGCCTGAATCAGGTCAGAGAACTGTTGCAGTTGTTCGAGTGTCAATTCAGACAGGTCTTTAGATTCTTGTACACCGAGTGCAACCGCTTTACCTACAATCTCGTGCGCATCACGGAATGCCACGCCGTTTTTCACCAAGTAATCTGCCAGGTCAGTCGCAGTTGAGAAACCACGCAGCGCTGCTTCGCGCATTTCAGCAATGTTTGGAACCAGTGCAGGAATCATGTCGGCAAATGCCATCAATGAACCACGAACTGTATCGATCGCATCGAACAATGGCTCTTTATCTTCCTGATTGTCTTTGTTATAGGCTAGAGGCTGGCCTTTCATTAAAGTCAGCAGACTCATCAAATCGCCATAGACACGGCCGGTTTTACCACGTACCAGTTCAGGTACATCCGGGTTTTTCTTCTGCGGCATGATGGAAGAACCAGTACAGAAACGATCCGGAATATTCACAAATTTGAATTGCGCAGACGTCCATAGAATCAGTTCTTCAGACATACGTGATAAATGCATCATGATTAAAGATGCAGCGGCATTAAATTCAATTGCGAAATCACGATCCGATACTGCATCTAAAGAGTTTTCAGCAACTGCTTCAAAACCTAACAGTTCAGCGGTATAGGCGCGTTCAATCGGGTAAGTCGTTCCCGCAAGTGCAGCAGAACCGAGTGGCATACGGTTGACACGCTTACGGCAATCAATCAGACGCTCTGAATCACGTACCAACATTTCAAACCAGGCCATTAAATGGTGACCAAAAGTCACTGGCTGAGCGGTTTGCAAGTGGGTGAAGCCTGGCATGATGGTGTCGGTGTTTTTAGCTGCCAGACTTAAAATCCCTTTTTGTAATTTTTTCAGTAATTCCAGGATGCCATCGATTTCATCGCGCACATAAAGACGGATATCTGTCGCCACCTGGTCATTACGGCTACGGCCGGTATGCAGTTTTTTGCCGGTAATGCCGATACGCTGAGTCAGGCGTGACTCAATGTTCATGTGTACATCTTCTAAATCAATGCGCCATTCGAAGTTGCCTGCTTCAATATCGGCTTGAATCGCTGTCAGACCTTCAATAATGTCATCGCGTTCTTGCGTGGTCAGTACGCCCACTTTTGCCAGCATGGTTGCATGGGCAATCGAGCCTGCAATATCTTGTTTATAAAAACGTTGGTCAAATTGAACAGATGCTGTAAATTCAGCAACAAAAGCATCAGTCGCTTCAGAGAAACGACCGCCCCACATACCCGAAGTCTGGGCGTGTGATGGATTAGAGGAATTAGAAGATGTGGTCATGTCGGCTCAATCAGATTAAAAGCAGTAGAACGAAAAAGAGTATAACAAATTCAAAGCCCATTGCCGAAGTCACATCTGCTCAATCTTTTACATCGATAAACGAACAGACGCAAAATTCCTATTTTTTTAGCCAGATCGGCAATCTACGCTATTTGCTGGAACTGTTTGCTGGCGGCAATATTCTGGCCATGATTCTGGCGCTTGCAGAAGCGCAATCCTGGCAGGCTTTGAATGGAATGCACCTGCTGCAATATATCCTGTATATCAACTGGGTACTGTTATGTTTTGCAGCACTGGTCGAGCTGTTCCATCAAGCCTTTCAACGTATGGGAATCAAACTGGCTTTGATTTCTGGATTTCTGCTGTTACAGGCAATTGTACTGCTCACTACGGTGAACCTGAATATCTTGATATATTTTGGACAGAATTTTAATTTTCAGGATTTAAACCTGGCGATTGCGCTGGATCGGGTCGGACTCCATTTAAGTCTGGGAATTTTGCTGGGAACTTTCTGTTTTCGCTATCTTTATTTGCGTGAGCAATGGGAGCAGCAGCAGCATAGTGAGTTGAATGCTAGGATTCAGGCCATGCAGGCACGGATTCAGCCGCATTTTTTGTTTAACAGCATGAACAGTGTGATCAGCCTGATCAGTATCAATCCGGATAAAGCCGAGCACATGCTGCTGAATTTGTCACGGTTATTTCGTGCCAGTTTTCAGGAATTAAAACTGGTCAGCCTGCAGGAGGAAATTGATCTGTGCCAGCGCTATCTGGAGATTGAGCAGATCCGTCTAGGTGAGCGTTTGCAGGTCGAATGGAAGTTAGAAAACAAAGACTTATACTCACAAGTTCAAATTCCATTATTAACTTTACAACCCTTGCTAGAAAATAGTATTTTCCATGGAGTTGAAAAAATTCTTACAAAGAGTACCATAAGCATATTGGTTGAAATATTGCAAAATCAAATTAATATCATCATAACGAACCCTTATGCACAGGATAATAAAACTTTAAAAAAGGGACATGGTATTGCAATAGAAAATGTCAGACAGCGTCTGCAAGCTTATTATGGACCCAGTGTGACTTTTCAAACCTTTGCCGGCGAAGGGATGTTTACGACGGTAGTGCGATATCAATATAAATAAAAATAAATCAAAGAAATCGCAGTTAGCTTTATCATTCATCTGATGATGTTAACTGGGTAAGGAGGAGAAATGGACATCCTGATTTGTGATGATGAGCCTTTGGCCGTCGAGCGTTTATCACGTTTGGTCTCTCAACTGGGGCATGATGTGGTGGCGACAGCAAGCCATGGCCGTCAAGCGATTGATCTGGCTCACCAATACGAACCCGATGTCATCCTATTAGATATTCAAATGCCTGAAATGAACGGACTGGCTTGTGCGCAACATTTGCGTCAACTGGATCCAATGCCGGCCATTGTCTTTTGTACGGCCTATGACCAACATGCGCTGGATGCATTTAAATCAAATGCCGAAGGCTACTTACTTAAACCGGTGATGCAACAGGAATTGGCACAGGTTTTAGAGCACTTAACTAAACTTACCCAAGCTCAAATGAGCCAACTAAAACAAAAAGAAAATATGGACGAAATCAATATCAGCCGCCAGCAGATTGCGGCAAAGACCTATCGTGGTGTCGAATTGGTGCCAGTTGAAAATATCTATTATTTTCTGGCGGATCAGAAATATGTCACTGTGCGTCATAAAAACGGCAGTGTATTGATTGATGAAACCTTAAAGGAGTTAGAGCAGGAGTTTGGGAACCAGTTTATCCGGATTCATCGTAATGCCTTGATCTCGGTGCATTATCTGGATGGTCTGGAAGTGGTGAGTTCTGGTCAGTATCAGGTACGTTGTCGTGAGCTGGACGATCGTTTGGCGGTTAGTCGGCGACATTTACCGTTTTTACGAGATCGGATTCAAAAGCTTTAGCAGGGGATGAATGAGAGCATTGAGTTGAAACTTATATAAATTCACTTGCATTTTCAAGTGAGCAGGTTAAGTTTAGACTATTGTTCTCATTTACTGTTATTGAAATTTATGAAGACCCTAAAAATTGCAACTCGACAAAGTCCACTTGCGCTTTGGCAAGCGGAACACATCCGTGCGCGCCTACAAGATTTGCACGCTGGTTTGCAGGTCGAGTTAGTCACTTTTGTTACACAGGGCGATAAAATTCTAGATACACCACTGGCTAAAATTGGTGGAAAAGGACTGTTTGTAAAAGAATTAGAAGCCGCTTTACTGGATGGTCGTGCAGATCTGGCTGTGCATTCCATGAAAGATGTCCCGATGGCCTTGCCCGAAGGTCTGAGTCTGGCAGTGATCTGTGAACGTGAAGATCCCTTAGATGCCTTTGTGTCGAATACCTACACTAGTTTTGAAGAATTGCCACAAGGCGCCAAAGTCGGAACCTCAAGCTTGCGCCGTAAAACCCAGATTTTAAAACAGCGTCCAGATCTGGATATTATCGATTTACGCGGTAATGTCGGCACACGCTTGTCCAAACTGGATGCTGGTCAGTATGATGCGATTATTCTGGCCAGTGCCGGTTTAAAACGCTTGGGTCTGGCAGAACGCATTCGTCATACTCTGACGCCTGAAGTCAGTCTGCCGGCCGTGGGTCAAGGTGCGCTAGGTTTGGAATGCCGTACTCATGATCAGGCAGTGCTGGACTTGATTCAGCCACTCCTGCATGCAGATACAGATGCGTGTGTACGTGCCGAACGTGCCTTTAATGCCTATCTGGAAGGCGGTTGTCAGGTGCCGATTGCCGGTTATGCCACGCTCAAAGAGGGTGTGATTTCAATCGAAGGTCGTGTTGGCAGTATCGATGGAACAGTTTTACTTCGGGCACAGCACACTGGAAAAACGGTTGATGCAGAGCAATTGGGTGTAGAGCTGGCAAAAGACTTGCTTGATCAAGGTGCTGGTGATTTGTTGAAAGCACTCTATTCACACTGATGTTATTGATTAATACCCGGCCCAGTGATCGTGCTGCAGGCTTGACCCAACAGTTACAGGCAGCGCAAGTGTCTGTTTTAGAATTGCCCTTGCTCGAATTGCATGCCATGCCTTATTCCAATGAGCTGTTTGGTTTGTATCAGCAGCTGGAACAGGTACAGATTATTGTGGTGGTCAGCCCGACGGCTGCCCAGATTGGCATGCAATATTTACAACAGGCAGGTATTAAGCTCTCGGTCTTGGCGCAGGTGCATTGGGTGGCAGTGGGCAAAGCCACTGAACAGGCATTGGCGAACTATGGCATTCATAGTCATGTGCCTGAGGTCGAAACTTCGGAAGGCATGCTGCAATTGCCTGTGTTGAAGCAACTGGCTTCTGGTTCAGGTGTAGCTTTCTGGCGCGGAGAAGGTGGTCGTCAATTTATGATGGATCATTTACGTGCCAGCAATATTAAAGTTTTAAACTTTATTTTGTACCGGCGGCAATGTCCTGAAACGACGGCAATAATTTTGGCAGAGAACTTGGCGCTGCTTAAGACACAGCAGCGTTTTGCAGTTCTGATCACCAGTGAAGCAAGCTGGTTAAACTGGCTGGTACTTATGCAGAATGATGCAGAGTTCATGCAGCACGCCTGTTATTTGGTTTTGGGGCCACGTTTGGCTACTATTCTTGGGGAATATCAACAACAGCATCAGGCAAGTTTTCAATTCGTACAAATTGATGATTTAGACGCAAACACGATCTTGCAGAAAATGAGGCTGATACTAGGGAACGCATGAAGAAACTATTCATTGTATTGTTCATCTTAAGTTTGTCGTGGCTGGTCAAGCTTAGCTATGACCTCCATGTTTTGAATACAGCACAGACTGAACTTAATCAGAGCATCAATCAGTTACAGCAGCAAAATGCCATGCTTAATGATCAGTTCGTGGCATTAAAGCGTCAGATTTCTGCTCAGCAGGAAAAGACTGGAGTCACTGCAGCAAAAGCATCAGCAGGGGAGCCGATAACGGCTGAAATGCAGAATGATATTGCCTTAGTACAGCAACATCTGGATCTGATCGAGTTTGCATTGCAACAGCAACAATACGCCACTGCGATAGAGAAATTAAATCAGTTGTCTAATGAGCTGGATGATTATGTTCTGGCGTCCGCTTTGGTCAGCAGTTTGCAGCAAGTGATTGCAAAAGATCAGGACATGCTGAAAAAATTCGTGAACAGCCGATTAGTGCAGCAAAGTAAAGTAAAAGAACTCCTGATGCAGATAGATGCTGAAATTGAAAAAGAAATTCAGACACCACATCGTCAGCGTCCAGAAACTCAACGCTCTTTCTGGCAGCGCTGGATTCAAATTGAATCCGCAGATCAGCCAAGTACAGTCTTGATGCAACGGCATCTGGTACTGAAAGAGGCCCAGTTGCGCTTGCTCATCGCACAAAATACCTTGCAAAAAGACCAATCCGTCGCTTTTCAGCAAGCACTGAATGCCGTGATTGAAGTCTTGGAGCAATTGCCGGATGCACAGAGCCAAAAATGGATTCAGCAATTGAATCAAATCAAGGCCACCCCGATTACTCCGATTCCATTATTAAACACACGCACCCTAGTGGGCTAATTGCTTATGAAACAGATTCTGCTGGCCTATTTATTTGTCTGCTTACTTGGCATTGCGGTGCTGAGTATCCTGAGTTATGGACATGGGGCTGGCTATGTCTATCTGTATTGGCGCGAGTGGCAGTTACAAACCACCCTCTGGTTTTTGGCCGCATCCTTGGTCAGTGTAAGTTTTTTGATGCATTGCATCTGGTATGCGATCAAGCAGTATCGCAGCCGTGAACAGCGTAAAACTGAAACAGTCTTTAGTTTTTCCCGCTTGCACCCTTATGAACAATTGGCAGTCATCTGGTTATTAAACGCTGCTCAGGATCAGCGGGATTTTATTCAGCAGTCTTTCACCAAGTCGGGTTTACTCAAGCATATTATTGATGCACGTTTATCTTGGGGGCAACAGCAATATACCCATGCATTAACTGCTTTAAATCAGTCCAATCCGATGGCATTTGAATTGGCAGAATTACAGCGGATTGAAATTTATTTATCACAACAGCAAGGTGAACAAGCACTTACCCATTTAGAGTTTTTAAATCAGCATGAATTATCACCTTGGTTAATACAGGTTAAAACAGCCTATGAGCAGCGCCTTGTCGCATTGTGGGGGGTATTTGCCATGCAGTTTCCTTGGTTATATTTACGCTCGACTCAATATGGGCATTTAGACCAAGAAGTAAAAAAATCATGGCTGGAACAATTATTACTGGCCTATGACCAAGCCACACAGGACGATTTATTTTATTTACAGCAACGTTATTTAGATTTAAAACCTCAGATATTTGATCGTGAATATTCGGTCAAATTATTATGGTTGAAATTATTATTTAGAATGCCAGAAATGAGTGCCGAGCATGAAGTGCTTGCGATTCATTTAATGGAACAGCAATTTAATCAGGATGTCTTTTATTTGTGGTTCCAGCAACAGTTATTGCGGCAAAATCCAGATTATGATGCGATTGCACAACAGATTTCGCACTGGGAAGCCAAATATCCGGCATTACCGATTTTAAGCTTTGCGAAATGGCATGTGTTGCAAGCCACAGGCTATACAGATCAAGCTCAGCAATTGCTCGACTTATATCCGGATGATATCCGGATGAGTTATTTAAGAATTAAAGCTGCCTTACAAGATCGGGAGGACTTGCTACAGCAGTTAAATGCAGTATTTGAATCGAATGTAAACTTTATAGAAATTAAGACTTGAGAATAATGATGTCAGAATTAAAACAATATCCAGTTATTTATGAACAAACAGTTGCATGGGGCGATATGGATGCCTTTGGACATGTCAATAATGCCATGTATTACCGTTATGTCGAAAGTGCACGTCTAGCTTATTTAACCCAATTAGAAATTCTCACTGAATCGGTATCTACCGTAGTGGCATCCAATCAGTGCCGTTATTTAAAACCCGTGGTTTTTCCTGATCATTTAAAAGTGGCAGCACGTATTGAAGAAATCCGTAATAGTGCAGTTAGAATGCAATATGTATTATGGAGTGAAAAACAGCAAAGTATTGTGGCTACTTCAGAAGCAGTGATTGTCTGTGTCGATAAAAAGACCATGCAGAAAACAGAAATTCCGGAACATATTCGCGAAAAAATCAAAGCACTTGAATTAAGCGTTCAACATGAAATTTAAAAATGAATGAAGCATTTTATTTTGTAATTTTTTTTAAACTTTATTGTTATTGCTTTAAGGTTTTATATTGAATGTTTTATTTAATATAAATATGATGGGGCTATTATTTAATAAAATGAATAATATTATTTTTCGGAGAGCATTATGCCAGATATTACGCATTTATCAGTAGAAGAGTTAAAACGTTTACAAGCAGAAGCAGAATCGCTGATTGCTTCAAAAAAAGATCAAGAAATTGAAGACGCTTATCAGCAAATCTTGGCAGTTGCTGAGAAAGTTGGTATGACGGTTGAACAGTTACTTGAATTTGGTGCATCTAAGCGTAAGAAATCGTCACGTAAGTCGGTTGAACCGCGTTACCGTAGCAAAAGCAATCCGGACGATACCTGGACTGGCCGTGGTAAACAGCCGCGCTGGTTGGTGGCTGAATTGGAAAAAGGCGCAAAGCTGGACGATTTCCTGATCTAAGCCTTCATTTGATCTGGTCATTAGGCTGTCATACAGACAGTCTAAGATGATTAAACCAAGCATACCTGCTTGGTTTTTTTATATCTATGAATTGGCGTTGGCAGAAAAGTGTGCATAATGTGTGGGTATAAGGGGAAAATTATAAATGGGGATTTGGACTTGAGCGATTGGTCGTGGTGGGGATGAGCAGTAAACCGAAAACTTTAAGATGGTTGATCCTTGCTCTTGTTGCATTTTTTATTTTTGTCGTATTACAAGTGCCAGCGGCCTGGTTAATTTCAAAATTTTATAAAAATAACCAGACTTTGCATAATGTAAACGGAAATATCTGGCAGGGAAGTGCGGACTGGAAAAAAGGCAATCTTCGGGGCAGTCTGAACTGGAAAGTACGGCCGCTGGATTTGCTGTTGCTGCGGGTTGGGGCACATGTGGATTTGCATAGTGGCAATACCCAGCTTTCCGGGATCATGGCCTATGGTCTGAATAAATCTTTAATTGTCAAAAATCTTGAAGGGCAGGTCGCGCCTGAAACCTTAAAAAAAGTTGCAGACTGGCAATGGCCGAGTACTGCGATTCAGTTTAAAGATCTGGATTTTAAATATAAAAAAGAACAGGGCTTCAGTCAGGTGGCTGGGCAAATGCAATGGGCGGGTGGTGAGCTGATTTATACCTTTGCCCAGCGTCAGGAACGCATGAATGTACCTGCCATGACTGGAAAACTCGCAGATGAAAGCGGACAGCTGTTAGTTGATGTTCGGGATAGTCGCGATCAACGTATGCTGAATATCAAGCTTGATCCGAGTCTGATGCTGGATATCCAGCTCACCCAGCGCTTTTTAATGAATGCACCTTCTTATGAAGGTAAAGCCGGATTAGATACCTATGTGATCAGTACCCGCCAACCCTTAATGGGAGGCTTGAACTGATGGCAGTTTCTCTGAATGATTTAAAAAATATTGAACTGAAACAGATCGATCGTGCTGCACCTGTGGTTTTGTTACTGCTCATTCTGTATCTATGCTGGAAGCTGGCGGCTTTGTTCTGGTTGCTGATAGCTCCACCCCAAGCCATGCAGCTGGATCGGGTAGAACTGGGTTCGCAACAGGCACAAATTCCGAATATCGGTGCATTTTCACTGTTTCAGGAAGTTGGGCAGTCTGTGGGTGCTATTGAAACTACCAATATCATTTTACAAGGGGTGGTGGTTGCCAGTCCAAGTTATAACTCTTCTGCGGTACTGAAAATTAATGATCAGGTCGATCGTTACCGTGTCGGGGAAATGCTAGCCAATAGCGGTTTTGAGTTGGCTGAAGTGTATTGGGATCGGGTTATTTTACGTCGATCCACAGGTGCTACTCAGGAAGTCTTATTCAAAGGTCTGGAAAATGGCTTGAATCAGCCGATTGTGCCGGAAACATCAGCCTCTTCAAGTTCAATGCCTGCTATGCCTTCTAATAGTGGTATGCCTGAGCAGCCTTCGCCACAGAATGAAATTGGTCGGGCCATCCAGCAGATGCAGGAAAACAAGGACCAGTATTTACAGAATATGGGGGTGAGTGCAGCAGATGGAAGTTATGAAGTGACTTCACGGACGCCGGCTGCATTACGTAATCGCCTGGGTTTAAGACCGGGCGACCGGATTTTGTCTTTAAATGGCCAGACGCTGAGCCAGGGACAGACCGAAGCACAATTACTGGAACAGGCCCGACGTGAAGGTCAGGTCAAACTCGAAATAAAACGTGGTGATCAGGTGATGACCATACAACAAGATTTGAAGTGATGTGTCATCACGCATAGGGTTAGGAAACACGAAAGTTTATGGCTTTATTTAATAATAATCGATCAGCATGGGCATTCTGTGTGGCCGCACCGTTAATGGCTATGGTCAGTACGGCGAGTTATGCACAAACCTGGAAAATCAACCTTCGAGATGCTGACTTAACTGCATTCATTAATGAAGTGGCCGATATTACCGGCAAAAACTTCGCAGTCGATCCGCGGGTACGTGGCAACGTGACGGTCATCTCCAATAAAGCCCTGAATAAAAATGAAGTCTATGACCTGTTTTTAGGCGTACTGAATGTCAATGGTGTGGTGGCGATTCCTTCGGGTAACACCATCAAGCTGGTTCCGGACAGCAATGTCAAAAGTTCAGGCATTCCCTATGATGCCAGAAGCCGTGCCAGTGGTGACCAGATTGTAACTCGGGTGTTATGGCTGGAAAATACCAATCCGAATGATCTGATTCCTGCATTGCGTCCCTTGATGCCGCAGTTTGCCCATCTGGCGGCGGTGCCGGGGACGAATGCCTTAATTGTATCGGATCGTGCCAGCAATATTTACCAGCTGGAAACTATCATTCGCAATCTGGATGGCACCGGTCAGAATGATATTGAAGCGGTGAGCTTGCAATCCAGTCAGGCCGAAGAAATGATTGGACTGATTGAATCCATGACTGCAACCGGTGGAGCCAAAGATGTCCGCGGTTCGCGGGTGCGGGTGATTGCAGATACCCGTACTAACCGGATCATCATCAAAGGTGATCCCACGACGCGCAAACGGGTGCGTCAAGTGATCGAAACCTTGGATGTACCGGCCGCGGATCGTTTGGGTGGATTAAAAGTTTTTCGTTTGAAATATGCCAGTGCCAAAAATCTTGCGGAAATCTTGCAGGGTTTGGTGAGCGGGCAGGCGGTGAACAGTAATTCAAATTCGAGTAGTACATCCTCGAACTCGTCTTCACTCAGTTCTGGCAGCAATTTAAATAACAACAATACGACTACCGGTTCAAGTAGCAACACCTCTTCAGGCATTCAGCTGAATACCGGCATGAATAATGAGCAGGGCGGAATTACCAGCTTTAATGGCAATGGCGTCAGTATTATTGCCGATACCACACAAAACTCTTTAGTGGTGAAAGCGGATCCACAACTGATGCGGGAAATTGAATCGGCAATTGACCAGCTGGATATTCGCCGTCAACAGGTTTTGATTGAGGCCGCGATTATTGAAGTTGAAGGAACTGATGCGGATCAACTCGGTGTGCAATGGGCCTTGGGTGATATCAGTAGTGGTATTGGGCTGGTGAACTTCGATAATTTTGGTACCAGTCTAAAAAATATTGCGGCTGGTTATCTCACCGGTGGTGGTGCAGGTGCTGCAAGTGCCGTAGGCGCGGGCAGTTCACTGGTACTCGGTGATTATCGTGAAGGCAGTGATGGTTCCCGACGTCTGTATGGCGCGATGATTCAGGCACTTAAAGAAACCACTAAATCCAACCTGTTGTCTACGCCGTCGATCGTGACCATGGATAACGAAGAAGCCTATATTGTAGTGGGTGAAAACGTACCCTTTGTGACAGGCTCAGTATCTACAGGCGCTGCTGGAGTTGCTAATCCCTATACCACCATTGAACGTAAGGATGTCGGGGTCACTTTAAAGGTGGTTCCACATATTGGCGAAGATGGTACGGTACGCCTGGAAGTGGAACAGGAAGTTTCTGATGTCAAAGCCAGTAAAGGGCAGGCGCAGGATCTGGTTACCAGCAAGCGAGCGATCAAAACCTCAATTCTGGCCGAACATGGACAAACTATTGTGCTTGGCGGTCTGATTTCGGATAACACCAGTTATGGACGCCAAGCGGTGCCGGGTCTGGGTGCAATTCCAGGCTTAGGACGTTTATTCCGTTCTGAAGGTAAATCCAATCAGAAGCGTAACTTATTGATCTTTATCCATCCAACCATTGTGGGGGATAAAAATGCAGTGCGTAAACTGACCCAGCAACGTTATAGTCAGTTATATAGTCTGCAACTCGCACTCGATTCAGACGGGAACTTTGCCAAATTGCCAGAAAGTGTTGAAGATGTGTATCAACAGCGAATTCCGGTATCCAGAACGCCCTTGCAAAACTCGACCTATCAAACTGTGCCGACCGCACCGGTTCAGGCACAACCAGTTAATGTAGTCGCCACGCCGGTCGCGATAGAACCAGTGATTCAGCGACAAGTGGTAGAACCCGTCCAACAGGTAGAAAAAAGTAAAAATACCGTTACAACAACCACACTTAGACCCAAAAGCTAAGCCATTCGTATTTGCAGACAGCATGTTATGATAATGTCAAAGAGAACAGAGAAGTAACTTTCATGACTTGGAAAATACACGCGATTACAGGCGACTTAACAGGACAGGAAATTAGCATTGACCGTGACATGCTGGTAGGGCGTCATCAGGCTGCGGATATCGTGTTACAGGCTGCGGAAATCTCCCGTAAACATGCGGCATTTTTACTGAAAGATGATGCGCTCTGGGTGCAGGATTTGGGTTCATCGAATGGCACTTTCGTCAATGATGTACAGATTGCGCAGGAAACCTTATTAAAACAGGATGACATTGTTCAGTTTGCCAGCTTGAAATTTTCAGTACTGGCACCTGTGGCTGCAGTTGAAGTTCCAGCAGAAATTGAAGCAACGGCAGAAAAAGTCGTGGAACAGGTCGAAGTCGCTGAGCCTACACCTGCGCAGCAAATGAATGATCAGGGAATGCCGGAACTGAAACATCGTGATGCTTCGGTGCAATTAACCCGTGATGGCATGCCAACCAATGTCGGTATTCCAAAACCGGCACCTATTCCGGAAGGCGTGGACATTAGTGCGGTGAAACCAGAGCCTACCCCAATTCCGGTTGAGCAACCTGTATCACGCGTAGAACAGAAAAAAGAAACCCAGAAAAATGTATCTGTTGGTTTGATTTCAGTGATTGTGCTGATTATTTTAGCAATTATGGCTTGGTTGTTGTTCAAATAAGCCGATGATTGGTTACAATCAAGGCATGCATAGCGCATGCCTTTTTTGTGGCTGCGCACATTATAAAAGAGGGTCGGGATGTCTATTGCACAATTAGAAAAGCGCGAACTGATCTTATTCGATCTGGATGGTACCTTGGTGGATTCAGCACATGATCTGTATCGCGCCATGAATATGAGCCTGAATGTGCTGCAATTGCCTCTGGTGACCGAAGAGCAGGTACGGACCTGGGTAGGCAAGGGCACGTCGATATTTTGTGAGAGTGTATTGCAGCATCTGGTTGGCGAAGTTACGCCGGCACAGCATCAGGAACTCTTAACGACTTTTCTGGATATCTATAATGTCGATCCCTGCGTCGATACCGTTCCTTTTCCGGGAATCCTGAAATTTCTGGACTGGGCCAAAGCCCAAGGTAAAACCCTGATTTGTGTGACCAATAAGCCTGAACTTCCTGCCCGCAGTATCTTAGATACCTTGGATATGGCTCATTATTTTGCCGATATCATTGGTGGTGACCGTTTTACTGAACGTAAACCGCACCCACGCCAGTTGCTGCACTGTGTTGAACATTATGGCGTAAGTAAAGAACAGGTTTTGCTTATTGGAGATTCTTCCAATGATGTCGAAGCTGCGCGCCGCGCCGGGATTGATTGTGTTGTAGTCAGCTATGGCTATAATCATGGTGAAAATATTGCAGATTGTCAGCCACAGCAGATTGTGGATGATCTTAGAGAATTACTTGCCTAATACGCGTACTAAGGAAAGAAAATGAATAGTTGTAAGGTTTTTCGATGGCGTCGCTCAGTTCAATTCTATTTACATACTGAGTAACCCTAATTTAAAGAGAAAAACCGCATGACCACTCAAGCACAATTCCAGCAACTTGCTGCGCAAGGCTATAACCTCATTCCTGTTTATCGTCAGCGTCTGGCAGATACCGATACACCACTTTCTATTTTTGCTCGGCTTAAACAGCATCAGCAGGCTTATTTATTCGAGTCTGTAGAAGGTGGTGAGAACTGGGCACGCTATTCGATTATTGGACTAGGTGAATCCACGGTATTTTCCTGCAATGCAGGCGGGTTGACGGTACAGCACGCAGATGATTCGATTGAAAAGCAGCACTGTGCGGACCCATTTCAATATATTCGCGACTTTCAGGCGCAATTTAAGGTGCCAACCCAGGCAGAATTACCGGACCTACCGAGTTTTACTGGTGGATTAGTCGGTTACTTTGGTTATGACGCGGTGCGTTATATCGAACCGAAATTAAAAAATGTGCCGGAAGCGGATCCGGTCGGCTTGCCAGATATCTGGATGATGCTCTCTAAAACAGTGATTGTCTTTGATAACCTGAAAGATACCTTGTTCTTAATTGTACATGCGGATGCCACTGCCCCGGGTTCTTATGAAAAAGCACATGAACAATTAAATGAATTGGAAAATATTCTGGCCACGCCCATCAGCCTTAAAGCTGAAAAACATACGCCGCCACATTTTGAGTCCCTCACCGGACATGACAACTTCATTGCTTCGGTCGAAAAGGTCAAAGAGTATATTCGTGCCGGTGATGTAATGCAGGTGGTGCCGGGGCACCGGATGGTCTCTGATTTCGATGGTGATCCGCTACAAGTGTATCGTGCGCTGCGTCATCTCAATCCATCACCGTATTTGTTCCTGGTGCAAGGGCAGACCTTGGAAAACAACACGCCATTCCATATTGTCGGTTCTTCACCGGAAATTCTGTCCCGTCTGGAAAATGGAATTGCCACAGTTCGTCCATTAGCGGGGACCCGTCCACGCGGCAAAACCAAAGAAGAAGATCTGGCGCTTGAGCAAGACTTATTGTCTGATGAAAAAGAAATTGCTGAACATGTCATGCTGATTGACTTGGGACGTAATGATGTGGGACGCATCGCAAAAATTGGCAAAGTGCAGGTGACTGATCAAATGGTGATCGAACGTTATTCGCATGTGATGCATATTGTCTCCAATGTGCAGGGTGAAGTACGTGATGATGTCGATGCCCTGGATGTTTTTAAGGCAACTTTCCCAGCAGGTACACTTTCAGGTGCGCCAAAAATCCGTGCGATGGAAATTATTGACGAGGTTGAGCCGGTAAAACGTGGAATTTTCGGTGGCGCTGTTGGTTATTTAGGCTGGCACGGCGAAATGGACATGTCGATTGCGATTCGTACCTGTGTCATTCGCGAAAATAAGGTCTATGTGCAGGCCGGAGCAGGACTGGTTGCCGACTCAAATCCTGAATCTGAGTGGAATGAAACCCAAATAAAAGCTCGCGCAGTGATCAAAGCGGTTGAATTATCATCAAATGGTTTGATTTTATGAGTTTTTGAGGTTTTTTTTGAAAAAAACACTTGCAAGGATTCTGAGTTTTGCTAAACTGCACACCGTTCCGATACGAAACGTACGAAACACTAAGAAACGCCGGCATAGCTCAGTTGGTAGAGCAACTGACTTGTAATCAGTAGGTCCACAGTTCGAATCCGTGTGCCGGCACCATCTTAGAAGTTTGGTAGTGTGAAGTAAAGAACAGCACTGATGTAAGTGTAAAAAATGGTGAGGTTCCCGAGCGGTCAAAGGGGGCGGACTGTAACTCCGCTACGAAAGTTTCGAAGGTTCGAATCCTTCCCTCACCACCAATTTTAAGACTTCAATAAGTGGTTTGTACCAACATCGTGCGGGAGTAGCTCAGTTGGTAGAGCGGTAGCCTTCCAAGCTACATGTCGCGAGTTCGACCCTCGTCTCCCGCTCCATTGAAGTACTAATATTTGCTCTTATAGCTCAGTGGTAGAGCACTCCCTTGGTAAGGGAGAGGTCTCGAGTTCAAATCTCGATAAGAGCTCCAGATTACAGTTTAGCAACTTTGTTGCAAAGAAATTCCAAAAGCAGGCTATTTAGTCTGCTTTTCAAGTATTTGGTGTTCGGTTTTTTTTAAACGATATGTCGGAGCTGGGTTTTACTCAGAATTGTGTTCGACGTAAACGAGGAAGATTAACATGGCTAAGGCTAAGTTTGAACGTAATAAGCCACACGTTAACGTGGGCACAATTGGTCACGTTGACCATGGTAAAACAACTTTAACGGCTGCAATTGCAACTGTATGTGCGAAGAAATTCGGTGGCGAAGCGAAAGACTACGCTGCAATCGACTCTGCACCAGAAGAAAAAGCACGTGGTATTACAATTAATACTTCACACGTAGAATACGATTCCCCAACTCGTCACTACGCTCACGTAGACTGCCCGGGCCACGCCGATTATGTTAAAAACATGATTACTGGTGCTGCTCAGATGGACGGCGCGATCCTTGTATGTGCTGCGACTGATGGTCCTATGCCACAGACTCGTGAACACATCCTGCTTTCTCGTCAGGTAGGTGTACCTTACATCGTTGTATTCTTGAACAAATGCGACCTTGTAGACGACGAAGAGCTTCTTGAGCTAGTTGAAATGGAAGTTCGTGAACTTCTTTCTACTTACGACTTCCCGGGTGATGACACTCCAGTAATCCGTGGTTCTGCTCTTCTTGCGCTTAACGGTGATGACAGCCAATACGGCGAGCCAGCTGTAGTTGCGCTTGTTGAAGCACTTGATTCTTACATTCCAGAGCCAGAGCGTGCGATCGATCTTCCATTCCTTATGCCAATTG
>NZ_MJIQ01000073.1:0-1671 GCF_001878775.1 Acinetobacter sp. AR2-3 | reverse complement strand
GGTTAAAGGAGAAAGGAGATAGTAGGGAACAGAGGAGGTTTAGTGGGATAAGAGAGATGTATGTGAAGGAGGTGTATGGAGTTTTTTTTTTTGTCTCGTGGGCTCGGAGATGTGTATAAGAGACAGCGAAGTAATGCCAGTCAGTTAAGAAATTGACTGGCATTTTCTTGGGTATTTCTGCGGTTTTCCTTTCACAACTCGTGGGCAACTTCTAACCCTTCTCTCAGGCAAAACATACCTCCTCGATTTCTCCAGTAAACTTTCTAGATGTTTAGGTAAATTCCCTGCGGAGTCTAAAGAATCAAATCTTAATATATTCAGGATGCTGATAGAGGCAATATGAAAGCTGATTCTCAAAGGACTGACTTTTGCACGTTGAGCCATATGTTTCATTTGTCTTCTTAGAATATTATAGGCAATGAAGACCCCCCATAATTCTTGATAAATTAAATCAGGTTGCTTGCTCCTCAAATGCTTACCTTCCTGTAAATCACTTTTGATTTCTCGGTAACACATTTCTATTTCCCAGCGCTGGGCATAAAGCTTCGCCAAGCCTATCAGTGGATATGCCTTTGAATCCATTAATGAAGTGATATAACGTCTAATTTTCCCTGCCTGCTCAACTTCAATCAAACGCGCTTCCCAATATTCTCCTAATGATGGATTTAGCTTCCTGGCTCTAGCTGAAAGAGGCATTTTGATTTGAAAGTCATGCGGGGAATTACGTTTAATGATCTCATAGCGTAAATTATCTTTTGCTCTCATTAACCAATGACTGGCTTCTACTCGTGTTTGCCAGTCAATCAAGAAATCAGCAGAGAAATAGGCTCGATCAAACAAGGTAATACTATGCGATGGAGGACATAATCGATTTGCCAGTGTAAGTTCACCCTGATCCATGCTACCTATTTGGGCATCAATGATTTCATGGGTGCTGGTATTTACCAGGCAGGTTGCTCTCACTTGTGGATAAGGGGCTGCAGCGGTTTTACCCTTAGATGAGCCAAAGTGTTCAAAATTCTCGTCTGTATAAGGCATAGACCAAACCACCCCGTCAACAGCACATACACTAAGGCCATGAAAGTTTGAGTATTGCTGTTGGGATTCTTCAAACCAGGCTTGGCTGAGTAGAGAAAACAAGGTATTCAAGGGCTCTCGTCCTAAACGTTGTCGTGCTTGCACTGCTGCACTGGGGACACAATATTCTGTTGTACCAAACACAAGTTTTAGTTGCTCTACGACATACCCGATCGGTTGATCTCGAAATAGGGCAAGCCCAATTACCAGCCATACCACATGTTCGGCAGGTAATTTTCTTCTCCTGATAGAAGCCTTACCTGTTTGATGTAGGCTTTCTTTAATCCAGTTTAAATCAATGAGTTCACTGAAATGGCTGAGTGAAGGCAAAGAATGTTGAAGGGTGCAATCTAAATTTTCAGATAAAGTCATAAAAAAAATGAGCGTATTGGCATACACTCATTTTTACTACATTTTTCTAATGTCTGCTTAACTGACTGGCATTACTCAACTGAGGGCTTTTTTTAGGCTGGTAGGCGATTTTTGATACGCCCACCACAGCGCAAAACACAGCAAACTAATCGCGATACAAAAGCTGATTACGGCGAAATCCAGCCCCCAATGATCGGCCAGATAACCCACGGCCTGTCTCTT
>NZ_MJIQ01000072.1:0-38233 GCF_001878775.1 Acinetobacter sp. AR2-3 | reverse complement strand
TTAACTGACTGGCATTACCTCATTTGAGGGGCTTTTTAATTAGATCGGTCAACGGATTATTTTTCAATAATCGCCGTTACACCTTGACCACCGGCTGCACAGATCGACACCAGTACGCGGCCTGAACCTTTCTGGTTAATCAGTTTTGCTGCTGTCGCAATGATACGACCGCCAGTTGCTGCAAACGGGTGACCGGCAGCAAGTGAAGAGCCTTTTACGTTCAATTTTGCACGGTCAATTGAACCTAATGGTGCATCCAGACCTAAACGCTCTTTACAGAATTTCGGATCTTCCCAAGCTTTCAGCGTAGACAATACTTGAGATGCAAAAGCCTCATGAATTTCATAATAGTCGAAGTCTTGCAGTTTCAGACCCGCACGCTCCAGCATACGTGGCACTGCATAAGCAGGCGCCATCAACAAGCCTTCTTTTTTCTCAACGAAATCAACTGCGGCAGTTTCCTGGAAAGTCAGGTAAGCCAGCACTTCATGGCCATTTGCCTTCGCCCATTCTTCAGAAGCCAATAGCACACAAGAAGCACCATCTGTCAGTGGCGTAGAGTTACCTGCTGTCATGGTACGGGCATCACCCTTACCAAAGGCCGGCTTTAATTTCGCCAGTTTTTCAACGCTTGAGTCAGCACGCAGGTTATTGTCACGCTTAAGACCCAGGAACGGTGTAATCAGGTCATCAAAGAAACCTTCTTCATACGCTGCAGCCATTTTCTGGTGTGAAGATGCAGCCAGTTCATCTTGCGCTTCACGGGAAATACCCCATTCCAGTGTGGTAATTGCCTGATGATCACCCATAGACAGACCTGTACGCGGTTCACCATTTTTTGGTGCATCCATCAGGTCTTTCACATTGATCTTGGTCAATGCTTTTAGACGGTCTTTTGCGGTTTTCGCAATGTTTAGCTCAAGCAGTGCTTTACGTAAACCATCACCAAAAGCAATTGGCGCATCAGAAGTCGTATCTACACCACCTGCAATGCCCACTTCGATTTGACCTAAAGCAATCTTGTTGGCAACAAGAAATGCCGCTTGCAGACCAGTACCACATGCCTGCTGGATGTCATAAGCAGGCGTTTCAGGTGCAAGGGCAGTGTTCAATACGCATTCACGGGTCATATTAAAGTCACGGCTGTGTTTGAGTACTGCACCCGCAACCACTTCACCCAAGCGTTGACCTTGAAGGTTAAAACGTTCAACCAGACCATTCAGGGCTGCTGTGAACATATCAGTATTGGATGCCGTAAAGTAAGCACCATTAGAACGTGCAAATGGAATGCGGTTACCACCGATAATCGCAACGCGGCGAACTGTATTTTGGCTCATGTTTGGTTCCTGTTGAACAGAAGTCTGTGTTATAGATGTTGAATCTTGTTGGCTTGAAGTCGTTTTTTTGGTACGTGCAGATGTACTGCGTGTACGTGTGGTTTTAGCCGGACTTTTTTCTGTCCCAGTGGCTGTGTCAGTATTTTTAGTGCTACGCTTAGCGCGCGTTGATGGTTTTGACACAGTTTCTGTCGCAGAGTTCTCGACTGCTGGATTTTCTTGAGTTGTTTTGCTCATAAGGCTTTACCAGGCAAATAGATCGTCTTCTTGGTGTTTACATTAGCATAGAAGAGGATAGGCTGTATTGACTACAATGACATTACAGACTGCGCTTAGGTCAAGTCATCTGCCTATTATCTCAAGTATGATTGGGCGGAATCTGGCGGATCTATTGAAATATATGTGTCTGGCATCATATTGAAGTTTAAGGGTAACTTTAGATCAACCAAAAATTAATTTATATGAGAGATAATAACATGACTGATCAGTACCAAACTTTTGCAAAATCTCCTATTGGTAAATTTGTCATTAAAAATTTGGGTCTGCCATCCCCAATTTCTTTAGACCGTTTTGAGTCTGCTACGCCAGTAGTAAAAGGCGCAGTATTATTGGGTGCAGCACCGGCAAGTCCGTTGACGGGTGCTATTGCTCAGGTTCTGGCAAATATTCACGCCAACAGCTATGCAGGTAACAATGTTGAACTACAACAGGCGGCTGCAGCATCCGGGCTGAATCTGGGTGCGTTTAACCCGGGCGATAAAGAATCAAAATTCAAGGTCGTCATTTTTGATGCTTCAGGAATCGAAAATTCAGAACAGTTAAAATCACTTTATGATTTCTTTAACCCGATTTCACGTCAGATTCAGAGTTCTGGTCGTGTCGTAATTGTGGGTACGACACCTGAAACAGCAAAATCGGTGAGCCAGGCGATTGCTCAACGCGCACTGGAAGGTTTTGTAAAATCTGTGGGTAAAGAGTTTAAAAAGGGTATTGCAGCGAACCTGATCTATGTAGATGCCGGTGCTGAAGCAAACCTTGAGTCTGCTTTACGTTTTGCGGTCTCTCCACGTTCTGCTTATGTTTCTGGTCAGGTGATCCGTGTTTCACCAGCTGAAAAAGTAGACGTAGACTGGACCAAGCCATTAGCGGGTAAAACTGCGGTTGTGACAGGTGCAAGCCGAGGTATTGGTGAAGCCATTGCCCATGTATTGGCGCGCGATGGGGCACATGTCATCTGTCTGGACGTTCCACAACAGCAGGCGGACCTTGATCGGGTCGCTGGTGAAATTGGTGGTTCTACCTTGGCTATTGATATTACAGCTGCAGATGCAGGTGAAAAGATCAAGGTAGCGGCAGCTGAGCATGGCGGCTTAGACATCATTGTGCACAATGCCGGAATTACCCGTGACAAGACCTTGGCCAATATGAAGCCTGAGCTATGGGATCTGGTGATTAATATCAACCTATCTGCAATTGAACGTGTGAATGATTACTTGATCTCCAACGATGGTCTAAATGCCAATGGCCGTATTATCTGTGTATCCTCAATTTCAGGCATTGCTGGTAACCTGGGACAAACCAACTATGCAGCATCTAAAGCCGGGGTGATAGGTGTAGTAAAATTCACAGCACCGACATTAAAAAATGGTATAACCATTAATGCCGTTGCACCGGGCTTTATCGAGACTCAGATGACGGCTGCGATTCCATTTGCGATCCGTGAAGCGGGCCGCCGTATGAATTCGATGAGTCAGGGCGGTCTACCTGTCGATGTTGCAGAAACGATTGCAATGTTTGCTGCTACTGCATCAACAGGTTTAAATGGCAACGTGGTACGTGTATGTGGTCTAAGTCTGTTAGGGGCTTAATAGAATTCCCCTAAATCCCCCTTTATGAAAGGGGGACTACTCCTCCCTTTAATAAAGGGAGGTTGGGAGGGATTAAAAATATAAAAGGACAGTTTGAAACTTGCTCCTCATCCTCTCTATCCATTAGAGGGAACTTGATAAAGATAAATATTTTAAAGGTTCAGTATGAATACGCGCCATTTTAGTCAACTTCCAAAACCTTATTTAGCCTATCCAAAAGTGATTCAAGGCTTGATTTTTAAAAAGCCGAAAGCTGAAAAAGTTCTACCGCAAGTTGAATATGTGGTGGATTCATTCAAGGTCGATCAGAAACATCTGAAAGCCTATAACGATGTTTGTGGTTTTAAAAATAATGGTTATATTCCAGCAATCTATCTGACGGTACTTTCACAAAGTCTGCAAATGCACATGATGACTTCAGAAGCATTTCCGTTTCCGATTTTGGGTTTGGTACATATCCGTAACCAAGTGAAGCAATACCGTAAAGTCGGTGTGAATGAAACTTTGACCCTGTCATGTAAATTTGGCGAATTGCAGTCGCACGATAAAGGCGTTCAGTTTGATTTCATTACTACAGTCAAAGTGGGAGGTGAGGTCGTAGTTGAAGCATTGACGACTTATCTGTCACGTCAAAAGACCAATGCTAAAGCGGCTGCTAAACCTGCAGAAAGCCAAGCGCCCGAATACAAACTCAATAATGAATGGAACATCTCGGAAAATACTGGTCGCCGTTATGCCATGACCTCAGGTGATTTTAACCTGATCCATATTCATGCAGTCACAGCGAAAGCCTTTGGCTTTAAACAGGCAATCGCACATGGCATGTGGAGCAAGGCCAAAGCACTGGCGAATCTGTCATTGCCAGATGCTTATGAAGCGGATGTCTGGTTCAAGTTGCCGATGTACTTGCCATCTAAAGTTGAGTTCCTGACCGCGCAGGCAGCGAATGATACAGATTTCCTGATTCGAAACAGTAAGAATCAAAAACCGCATGTCACCGGTCATATTAAAGCGATTTAAATCTGAATCAAAAGCCTAAACCCGATTTAGGCTTTTTCATTTTAAGGGATCAATATTCTATGGATAGAATGATGCAGCCAATTAAAGATTATCTGTTTGCTGATCAGTACAATTATCAGGGCAATGTCGATGAGCATTTCAGTGACCTTGCCCGTCAGTTTAGCCGTTTGCAAGATGCACGTACCGAACAGGGTGGTGCGGCGCTGGTGGTATATTTTGAGGGACAAAAGGTCGTCGATATTTATACCGGTAAAAAGTCTTTAACCGAAAACTGGCAACCCGATACCATGTCGCTGTGCTATTCCACAGGCAAAGGTGTGCTAGCGACATTAGCGCACATTCTGGTGAGTCAAGGTTATCTGGATTATGATCGACCGGTTGCAGGATACTGGCCTGAATTTGCACAAAAGGGTAAAGAAAATATTACTTTGGCGCATATGCTGAGTCATCAAAGCGGATTGTTTGATATCCGTAATATCATTGATGATGCCACTGAAATGGCCGACTGGTCGCATATGCTAGACCGGATTGCGGCAGCGGAACCACGTTTTCGAGTTGCAACCGATGCAGCTTATCAACCGCTGACCTTTGGCTGGCAGGTGGGTGGGGCATTAGAAAAAGCGACTGGTAAAAAACTGGGTGCACTGATGCAGGAATATCTGGTACAGCCACTACAGTTAAATGGTGCTTATTTTAGCGTACCGACGCATGAGTTAGCTCGGGTGGCCTTACCTATTTTAAAGCCTAAAATAACCAAGTCTCAAACACAGACTGAGAAAAAAACTTTGTCAAGGCAACCAAGCCTGATGGAACGAGCCTTGGTATGGAGTGGTCAGAGTCCACAGGATTTTCAGGATGCCATGATTCCCAAAGGCATGAAGAAATTTAGTTTCTTTAGTGAACAGGGTCTACAAGCGATTATTCCGTCTGCCAATGGAGTATTTACCGCAGAGAGTCTGGCAAAAATCTATGCCATGCTGGCCAGTCGTGGTGAATGGCAAGGACAGCAACTGATCTCGCAGGAGGTATTCCAGCGACTTAGTCAGGTGCAATACAAAACAAGAGATCGGGTCATGCCTTTACCGATGCACTGGCGCTTGGGTTACCACCGTGTTCTCACTTTAGGAAAAGCCTCTAAAGGTTTTGGTCATATGGGCTTTAATGGCTCTGGTGCCTGGTGTGACCCTGAACGGAATTTAAGTTTTGCCTATACGCATAATTTCCCGACAGGTTCATTAACCGGAGATTACCGTCTTTGGGGCCTGACGCAGGAAACCTTGCGCTGTGCGGATGCGGTACTGACCGGCCGCAAAGGCTGGCGCTAAATATCCCTGATTTGGGAGTTTAGCCCGTCAGACAAATATGCTATTTTGTCGCGCAGTCCATGGCTATGGTGTGAAGTAATGAAAAAAGTGCTGGTGATTCCTTTGGTCGCAAGCAGTGCGTTGTTCGGATGTCAGGATCCGAATCAGCCGGCTGCAAAAACGGTGATGGAAGCCAAAGCTCAGATTCCTGCCTGGGTCGGGAGTTATCAGGGCACGACGCCATGTATGGGATGTTTTTCAAGTTGTGAAGATTGTCCAGGCATGGCAGTGGCCTTGACCTTGAATGAAGATCAGACCTTTACTTTACAGCGTGAAAGTTTAAGTGGACATAATGAAATTGAAACGATGAGCGGGCAGATTCGGTTTCAGGATGAATCACAACAAAAGATTGAACTACTGAATGTCGATACCCGAAATCTGCTCTATGTCGATCTGAAAAAGCATGTTCTGGAAATTCGTGAAGATCAAACAGGCAAACGCTACCAGATGCAAAGTGACTTTATCCTGTTTGAATCCATCTAATTTTAAAAAAGCATCTGTTTTATATCCCTTTTTCAATGATTTTGATCAAGGGATTTTTATTCTTTATAAACCGGCATTCATTTCACTATTTCATAAAAAAACAGTATGCTTAGACCTGTAAAAAGGAGCATACATGTATCAAGTACTTGCGCGAAAATACCGTCCTCGTAATTTTAATGAATTGGTGGGGCAAAACCATGTATCACGTGCTTTAACCAGCGCGCTCGAACGTGGTCGTTTGCATCATGCCTATTTGTTTACAGGAACACGTGGTGTCGGAAAAACCACGATTGCACGTATTTTGGCGAAGTGCTTGAACTGCGAAACCGGTATTACTTCGACCCCTTGTGAGGTGTGTCCGACGTGTACCGCAGTCAATGAAGGCCGCTTTATTGATTTAATCGAAATCGATGCGGCATCCCGTACCAAGGTCGAAGATACCCGCGAGCTGCTCGACAATGTTCCTTATGCACCCACTCAAGGCCGTTTCAAGGTCTACCTGATCGATGAAGTGCACATGCTCTCCACGCATTCTTTTAATGCGCTGTTAAAGACGCTGGAAGAACCACCGGAACACGTCAAATTTCTGTTCGCAACCACTGATCCGCAAAAACTGCCGATTACCGTAATTTCTCGCTGTCTGCAATTTACTTTGCGTCCATTGGCAGTCGATGAAATTACCGAACATCTGGGCCATATTCTCAGCAAAGAAAGCATTCAGTCTGATCAGGATGCCATCTGGCAGATTGCTGAATCTGCTCAAGGTTCATTACGTGATGCCTTGTCGTTGACCGATCAGGCAATTGCCTATGGTCAGGGAGCGATTCAGCATCAGGATGTTAAAGACATGCTGGGGCTGATTGACCGGACCATTATTTATGACCTGATTCTGGCGATTCACCAGAACCAGAAAGCGCATGTCAGTCAGTTATTGCTACAGTTCCGTCAGCAAGCTCTGGATGTGTCACTGGTGCTCGACCAGTTGATTTCGACGTTGCATGAACTGGCTTTATTGCAGTACCTGCCAGATCTGAGCCTGAAATATAGTGCTGAGATCAATCAAAAGATCATGCAATTATCCGGTTTGATTTCTGCTCAGGATCTGCAACTATATTATCAAATTGCTTGTAAGGGTCGTGCCGATTTACAGCTTGCAGTTACGCAGGAACAAGGCTTTGAGATGACGGTGTTACGCTTGCTGGCATTCCGTCCTTTACAGCCAAGTGAAATTCCAGTGATGCAGGAGACTGCACCGCAACAGGCAGCAACCAGTACAACACGCCTACAGCAGCCCGTTCAGACACAACTTCAATCTGAGTCCGTAGAAACACAATCATTGGAGGCAGAACCGGTATTTGATGATTTCTCTCTGGACGATGGGGCAGATGAGGAGATTGATGCCTCATCAACGGCTGAGCCTTCTTCGGATGATTTTCTCGATGAAGAAGAGCCAATCAGCATCAATGCACCTGAACCTGTCCAGCCTGTAGCAACTCAAACAGTGCTTGAAGAAGTGCGGTCTAGTGATCAAATTGTTTTTGATCCAAATGACGACAAAGGCTTATTTGGTTTTGATGAAATCGAGAGTACTCCAGAAGCACCGGCTACCAGCAACAGTTCGGATGATTTTCTGCTTGAAGAGTTTATTCCTGCAGATGCTGTCATTCCTACCGAGCCAGCACAAAACATCATGTGTGCTGACGAGGAATTTAGTCTTGCTGTACCGGAATTAGAACTTTCACAGGAATCGATTGCTCAGCCTGCTCTTGAAAATACAGCTCCGGTTCAGCCAGTCGCAGAGATAGCTTTTCCGGAAGACATTTCCCAAGATGTAAATAAGCAGAATCTGATGCCACAGGATATTTTAAAAATACCTGAGCAAACCTTAGAAGGCGAGTGGAGCGTAGAAAAATGGGAATACTGGTTCCGTAACAGCCAGCTTTCTCCAGCGGTACAGGAACTGGCGCAATATGGCATCATGACTGGCCAGATGAATGGCGAATCCGTTTTCCATATCCCTGAACAGTACCAGCAGTTGTTGACCCAGTTGCAACATCATCTGGAAGCTGCTTTGCAACAGCAATGGCCGCAAACTAACTTCCAGGTGAAATTTGAAAATGTGGATCAGTTAACGCCATATATCATGCAGCATCAGCGTAAGGAACGTGCCTTTAAACGTGCCGAAGAATTGTTACATGCTGAACCGGCAGTACGCGATCTGCTACAGCAGTTTGACGGTGAACTGCAAAATATCCAACTGAAATAGGCTGGATTTTAAGTCACAACAAATTGAGATAAAGCATCCCGCATTTCAACTGGAATCGGGGTGCTTTTTCGTGTCTCACGATCGACAAATACATGAACAAAATTGCCTTGCGCAGCGGCTGTATCCGAGTTGCGTTTAAAAATAGCCAGATCATAGCTGAGCGATGAATTTCCCATACTTTCAATGGCCACGCCCACTTCAATAATTTCCGGATAAGACAGTTCCTGATTGAACTGACAGTTGGAGCTGACGACCAGTCCAATCATCGGGGAGTACTTAGGATCAAAATCAGCCTCCTGAATCAGCAGGGCATTGGCTGCGGTATCAAAATAACTGTAATAAGTCACATTGTTGACATGGCCGTATAGATCATTGTCTGCCCATCGGGTTTGAATGGGCAGGAAAAAAGTATAGTGTTCGCGCTGTTTGATCGTGGCTTTCATTATTATTAATTCCTCAGCTATTCAGGCTTAGGTAGAAATTGGTCTAGGCATAGATCGCCTGATAAATCTGATAAGCATCCTCCACCTTGAGTTCACGTGGATTATTCTGCAACAGCCGGCTTTGTTGCATTGCATCTTCTGCCATGACCTGCAGCATATGTTCTGGAACATTCAACTGATTTAGTTTTAGAGTTAAACCGCTTTGCATCAGATGATTATTAAAATGATCAATAAACAGATCGGTCAGGCCATCATGGCAACCTTTACTACGGGGATCCAGCCAGGTCATCAATTCCGCATAGAGCTGTTTGGCCGCTGGCGCATTAAACTTTAATACTTCAGTTAGAACCAGTGCATTGCTATGCCCATGCGAGAGATGAAAATGTCCACCCAGTGGATAAGCCAGCGCATGTACGGCGGCGACTGGTGCATTGGCAAAGGCTTGTCCGGCCAGCATGGAACCGACCAGCATATTTTGGCGGGCATCTAAATCATGACCGTCTTGCAGTACACGTTGCAGATTGGCATTCAGTAATCTTAAGGCCTGTTTGGCCAGCATATCCGAATAAGGGTTTTTCTTGTGTTTTGAGGTATAGGCTTCAATGGCATGTACCATAGCATCAATGCCGGTGGCGGCAGTGATCTGTGCTGGAAGATTTTGGGTAAAGGTTGCATCCAGAATGGCAACATCTGCATAGAGAATGGGCGCGACAATGCCGGTCTTGGTCGTTTCACCTGTGGTGACAATCGAAATCGGCGTCACTTCTGAACCTGTTCCAGCCGTGGTCGGTACCAGAATTAAAGCTAAACGCGGTCCGGTAGCATTATCAACGCCATACAGATCGGACAGTGTCTGATGCTGCTCAGGATGTGCCAGAATCGCGATTAGTTTGGCCACATCCATTGAGCTGCCACCACCAAAGCCTAGCACCACATCAATATTTTCCTGTTTTGCAAAAGCCGCCGCTTCAAGCACCACGGTATCGGGTGGATCAGCTTGAACATCCGCATAAATCACATAATCCAGACCTGCAGATTCAATAATATCCAGAAGCGGCAGATGTAATTGCTGCTTTAGCATCCCCGGATCAGTCACCAGCAGAAGACGTTGATAGCGGCCATTTTTTAGAATTTTAAATAATTCCTGAATCGTGCCTAGTCCGGCAATGATATTGGGGACGGTTTGAAACTGAAAACGATTCATGGCGATATCCTTGATTTTTTTATTGCAAATACGAGATTATTCTATGGTTGTAAGATAGGAATCAGTATATAAATAACTTAACATAAGAATCCTTAAAATAAAGTAGCTCTGAGGTTGTTTATGTCATCCAGAACGCCATACAAGGTGTTATGTGTTTGTTTGGGAAATATTTGCCGCTCTCCCACGGCAGAAGTTGTACTCAGACATTATTGTGATGAACAGCAACTGAACATTGTGATCGACTCTGCCGGGACCAGTAATTATCATCCGGGCAAGGCACCGGACTTGCGTAGCCAGAAGCATGCACTAAAACGTGGCTATGATCTTTCAGCACTTCGCGCACGTCAACTTATTCCGCATGATTTTATTGATTATGATCTGATTCTGGCGATGGATCTGGAGAATTTATCCAATATCCAGAACATACAGCGTCTGGCAGAAACTCAGTTTGGTCATGTACGTGCACGCGTGGCATTGATGAGTGAGCATGACCAGATCTATCCAAAACAGGCTTTACCCGATCCCTATTATGGCGAAGCGGATGGCTTTGAGCGGGTGCTTGATCAGTGTGAGTCCAGCAGCCAGGCCTGGATTGAAATTTTTAAACAGAATTTACATAAGGTTTAAGCGATGCAGATTCAAACTCAGGTTCAACTTAAACCTTTTAATACCTTAAATTTAGAAGCAGTTGCTTCGCACTATGCCCAAATTCAGTCCACTGCTGATTTGCTAGCTGCACTGGATTTTGCGGCACAGCAGCAACTCAATGTGCTGATCCTGTCAGGCGGTAGCAATATGTTGTTGCCGGAGCAGATTGATGCGCTGGTTCTGCATATGGATATTCAAGGCATTGAAATGCTGGATGCTAATGATCAATCGCAACGTTTACGTGTAGGCGGTGGGCAGGGCTGGCATGACTTCGTGCTCTGGACCACGGCACAAAGTTTATATGGCCTACAGAATCTAGCTTTAATTCCGGGTCGGGTCGGTGCATCGCCAGTACAGAATATTGGCGCTTATGGTGTCGAAGTCGGAGAATTCATCGATTCTGTTGAGGTCTATGACCGACAATTGAAACAGTTTGCTTCGATTCAGGCAGCAGATTGCCAGTTTGCCTATCGGCATAGTATTTTTAAAGATAATCCTAACCGTTATGTGATTACCCATGTGACTTTTAGATTACTTAAACAGCCAGATTTGAAACTGAATTATGGTGATCTGAAGACTGAGGTCGGTGATCAGCTCACAGCAGAAAACCTGCAGCAACAGGTCATCCAGATTCGCCAGAGCAAATTACCTGATCCGCAAGAATTTCCCAACGTGGGCAGCTTCTTTAAAAATCCGGTGGTTGATCAGGCGGTCTTTGACCAAATTGCTGTATCTTTCCCGAATTTACCCCATTACCAGCAAGCCAATGCTCAAGTTAAACTGGCAGCGGGCTGGCTGATTGATCAGGCGGGCTGGAAAGGCAAACAGTTGGGGCCTGTCGGCATGTTCCACAAACAGGCGCTGGTGTTGGTGAATTATGGTCAAGCATCTCTCACAGATGTCCGTGAAACTTATCGTGCGGTACAGCAATCGGTTTGGGAGAAATTTAGTCTAATGCTGGAACCTGAACCTGTATTGTTCGATAAAAATGGCTTGATCCGTTCTCATCAGGAAGAGGAATAACATGAAAAACACCCATTGGATGGTACGTTTGCTACAAATTGTCACTGGACTGTTTGTGCTATGCGGCTGTCTACTGGTGTTGGTTTATACGCCTTTTTACTCAAAAATGATCGTCAAGGGCTTAAACCAGTTTGTCTCCTTAGAGCTAAATGAAGTCGCGGCCCAAAGCCAGAAAATGGCAGCGCTCAGTGAACATGAAAATCTGGAACCTGGCTCTGATTTGTGGATTGCCCGTCAGGCTTATTTAAAGGTCATGGAACAGGATATCCAGCAAAATAATTCTGCCAACCTGATGCTGATTCAGGCACGTTATAAAGCCCTGCAGCAAGTAATTGAAGAATATCAACGCGAGCAGCAAGATCAAAAAGCAGAGCAAAGTCCGCCCGCTCAAGTGCCGTTATTGTCCTCACAGGAAGATGCAGAACCAGTCGATCCGACAGCGAATGTCCGGGAACTACTGGAGTGGGACAGTAGTGAAAATAAGGAACGCATTGAGCAATATATGGAGTTTCTGACGACGCATCCACTTGAGCAGGGTGAAGCCAGTTCGGTACAGGAAACTGATGGAGAGGAAATCCAGCAGGACTTGGCTTTACTACAAGAGCAACAGCAGGCTAAACCGGCGAATAGCTCCCAGCCTTATGCCATTGTGGTATTGGGTGGTGGCTTAACCCTAGATGACCAAGGCAAAGAGATCATCGTCAATAACTATACGCGACTACGGCTGGAAACTACGCTGGCAGTAGAGAAACATTACCAGTTGCCGATTGTTTTGAGTGGGGTCGAAGCGCCGTATATGCAGCGCTGGTTAAAAAATCATGGTGTCGATGCCAAATTACTGGAAGATCGCAGCATGAACACCTGTGAAAATACCCGTTTCAGTTCATTATTATTACAAAAGAAAGGTGGAGCGCCTACAGTGATTCTGATTACGGATCGTTATCATATGCCGCGTACCCGCCGTTTATTTGCGTTAAATGGCATACAAACCATTCCGGTAGAAGCGCCGATGCCAACGCCATTGACACGATGGCGTCCAAGTGCACAAAATTATGATCACAGTCGTCGTGCCAATTATGAAATGTTGGCGACCATGCGCGATATGTGGTTTGGATCCAGTGACTGTCGGGAGGTGCCATAATGTCTGATATCCCATTTTTAAATCCCACCATTCTGAAACAGCTGGATTTACCCATTCCGAGTCGGGATGTTACGCCTCAACTCTTGCCACCTTTAAACCTGAATCGTAGTGATGAACCGCCGATTGATCTGCAGTCCTATCGAAAGCTTTATGGTTTTGATTTACTGGACTGCAAACACTGGCAGGGCTATGTACAGATGCCATTATTCAAGTTGCATGTACAGGTGTTTGAACCGAATCTGGAAAATACCCGCTTTGACAAGATTCAGGGAACTGCTTTTCTGTTGCATGGTTATCTGGAACATAGCGGCATTTATCAGCCGATTGTCAAAGAGCTTTTAGAACAGGGTTTTAGTGTGTTGACCTATGATCTGCCTGGACATGGTCTGAGTGATGGTTCACCTGCCAGCATTCAGAATTTTGATCATTATCAGCAGGTTTTGCATGCCGTACATCGTTATGTGCAACATGCCTCACAATTACCGAAACCTTGGGTTGGCATCGGGCAGAGTACCGGCGGTGCGATCTGGATGCACCATTTACTGGAATTTGCAGAACGTCGTGAAAATCCTTTTGTTGAGCGGGTCTTGCTATTATCACCATTGATTCGTCCCGCCAAAACTGCCTGGTGGCATAATTCGGTCGGATTGGGCATTATTAGCCGAATCAAACGTGAAGTTCCCCGGCATTTCAGACGCAATAATCATAATCCGGAGTTTCTGCGTTTTATCCGGCTTAAAGATCCATTACAACCGCGAATGATGGGCATGGACTGGATTTTAGCGATGTCACGCTGGATGCTGGAAATGGAAGCGCGTCCGGCTTGTCGTATTCCAGTCTGGCTAGCACAGGGTGCACAGGATCAGACTGTGGACTGGCGTTATAATATCGAATTTATCCGACGTAAATTCAGACTCCAGACTTTGCTTATGCTAGAAGAGGGTTCGCATCAGTTAATCAATGAGCGTGCTGATATTCGTGCTGCATTGACGGGTTTGATTCCTGCCTTTCTGCATGCACACGGCAGCAAAACTTATTATTAATAGATTGAAAATTTAATATTTAAAAAGGCGTTTATGAAAACGCCTTTTTTAGTTCTAATGCTATTGATTTAAAATTTTTCTAATTGGGCCAAATTCCACATCCGGAAGTAGAAGTTCTCCTCATCCTTATTTTCACAGGACAATAATTCACCTTCTTTGAGCCAAAAATGAATCTGCGCAAAGTTCTTTATTTCGTGATTATTCACGCGTTGTGCCAGATGATGCGCCTTAATAGCGGAAGGGTGTTTGAGACCTGCGGAAGCTATTAGTTCAGACAGGGCATGTAAGGTGTTTTTATGAAAATGAAACACCCGTTCGGCCTTGGTCGGCACATGTAAGGCTTTCTGGCGATCTTTGTCTTGGGTGGTGACTCCGACAGGGCATTGATTGGTATGACAACTTTGTGCCTGAATACAGCCCACTGCAAACATAAAACCACGGGCAGAGTTCACCCAATCCGCACCAATGGCAAGCGTGCTGGCAATATCGAATGCACTAATTATTTTACCACTTGCACCAATTTTGATCTTATCTCTCAAACCTGCACCAACAAGGGTGTTGTGTACAAACAGCAAACCTTCTCTTAAAGGCGCACCGACATAGTCAATTAATTCAATCGGTGCAGCGCCGGTTCCACCTTCAGAGCCATCAACCACAATAAAATCTGGATAAATCTGGGTATGTAACATGGCTTTGACCAGGCTCATAAACTGCCATGGTTGGCCCAGACATAGCTTAAATCCGACTGGTTTTCCGTTGGAAAGTTCACGTAATTTTTGTATGAAATGCATCATTTCAATCGGTGTGCTAAATGCCGGATGACTCGAAGGTGAAACACAATCATGATCACGGCTGATGCCTCGAATTTGGGCAATTTCTTCCGAAATTTTACTTTTAGGTAAAATACCGCCGTGGCCAGGTTTTGCGCCTTGCGAAAGCTTGATTTCAATCATCTTCACTTGGGGTAATTTGGCTTGTGCAGCAAAACGTTCCGGATCGAATTGTCCATCTAAAGTACGGCAGCCAAAATAACCGCTGCCAATCTCCCAGACCAGATCACCGCCATATTCCAGATGGTAGGGACTGATACTGCCTTCTCCAGTATCATGGAAAAAATCACCTTTTTGAGCGCCGAGATTAAGGGCTCGTATCGCGTTGGCACTCATGCTGCCAAAGCTCATGGCTGAAATATTTAAAATAGAAGCTGAAAAGGGCTGGGTACATTGCTCATTTCCAATCAGGATGCGAAAAGTCTGCGGATCGGCAACTTTACAGGGTGTAATGGAATGACTTACAAAGCGGTAATTATCTTCATAGACATTCAGAATCGAGCCGAAAGGTTTATCTGAATTTTCATTTTTTGCCCGCTGATACACCAGACTGCGTTGCATACGGGAAAAAGGCAGTGCATCCCGGTCGGCTTCAATAAAATACTGACGAATCTCCGGACGGAATTCTTCAAAGATAAAGCGGAAATGTCCCATGATGGGGTAATTTTTCAGAATGGAATGCTTATTTTGCAGTACATCATACAAACCCAGCAAACTCAGCAGAATACTCAGGATCCATAGGGTATTCACTAAGGTTTGTGGAATAAAATAATAGATATAACGCGGCGAATAACCGATATGGAATGTGGTAAAAATCACTGCAATCAGAATGCAGGCAAACCAGACTGAATGGCGGGAAAAGAAAGTATTGAGCAGCTTGTGACGTACTAATTGAGCAGGGTTAGCCATTGTAAAATTAAGTCCCTATTTCTACTTCTATAGGGCTTTATGATGTGCAGAGCGAGGTATCTTATACAAGCAGAGAATTGTTATTCGATTTTATAAACTTGCCGAAAATACTATTAAGCCAGGCAATGAATCAGCAGCAATTACAGATAAATTTTTCGGAAAAAGTCCTATAGAAAAAATCTGCAAAAGACATGCATTCTATTTATTTCACAAGTAAGGCGGATGACTTTATAGTTGGTTTATTCACTACATAGGAGTCTTAAACCATGACCAAAAAATCTATTCGCTTTAATAATGCTGAGCTGGCTTGCTCATGTCTCAGTCATTTTTAAATATTGATGTTTCATCCAAGCTGCATTTCGGGGTGTCAAAGAAAAGCAGCTTGGCACAGCGGCAGATCACCACAATAATCATAAAAAGATAAGCATAATTCTCCAGTCCCCAATTTGGGGATTTTTTTATTCCGGAATACATAAAAGAATCTGCATGAAGCCTGTGTGATTAAGGGTTTTCCTCATCCAGTTGAGCGACTGCATTGGCTACAATACTCGGTTCAATATGTTTAATCTTTTTACCAAAGCTGCGTAACCACCAGACCAGTTGGGAGGTAAATGGCACGGTAGCTGTGATCAGCGACATGCCATTGTCCATTTTTTCAATCTTCTGGTCTTTGCTGAGCTGGCTTTCCTCAAAGTAATGCGCATCCGACTCTGACATGCTGAGTTTTAGCGTGACATTTTCGGTAGGATGGTTGAAGTCGACACGGAAGCCTAAGGCACCAGAATCAATATACTCATCAATATCGAAATTGACCGGATGCAAGGCGCGTGAATTCAGCACGACAGCCGATTTAAAGCGGTGCAGGGCAAAGGTCTGGATATCCGATTTGTCATGACGGGTACACACCAGATAGATGATTGACCCTTTTTGTACCAATGCCAGAGGATTGAGAATATAGGTCTTTTCTTCGCTATTATGACCGCGGCCCTGATACACACATTCCAGTTGTTTGTCCTGTAACAGACCTTCGTACACTGCTTGCTGCGCGGCCTTATCTACCACAGGGGGAATCAGGGGTTGGGTGGCCGGAACAATGCGTACGCGGTTAATCCATTGCCGGACATTGTTCTGGGAAGAAAGACTGCGTCGTGCCAGATCAAACCACGGATTCATTTCCTCGATCAGGCTCGGTGGCAGCAGATGTTTTAAATGTTCTTCGACCATCATGAAAGTGACCGCTTGCGAGCTGGTCATATGCGGCAAACTTTGCAGCGGCGCATCTGAACGCCAACGCCAGCCTTGAGGTGTGGTTTTACTGCTTTCAATGGGAAAGCGTTGCGCAATCTGATTCAGGTCACGCTGAATGGTACGCAGACTGATATCGATGCCTTCGCGATTGAGGATTTCCTGTAATTCACGTGTTCCCATCCATTTGCCGGTAGAAAGACGCGACAAAATTTGCCATTGGCGATACAGACTGTTTGAAGTTTCTTTTTCTTGTGCTGACATAATTTATTTTGCTGGCAATAAAGAAGAGGGAATCTAGGCTTAGCTTAACACAATAAAAAAACTCTGATTTTTTCGCAAGTCCCTCTGTGCAACATTTGTCCTACAATTCTAAAACAACTTGGTCGAAAATGGCATTGAGTTCAAAGGGCATTTATTAGATTAATGGTAATTGGAATACAGATGTCATGGCATGGATATTGCTTTGATTTAATTATAATAGATGATAATACGGGGGTTTGTATGCTTAAAGGAAATCAGGATACAAATGTGATTGAAACAATTGATAAATTTACTTCCCAAAATATTGGAAAAAATTTTATAGACACTAAAACTACAGCGGTATCTACTACAACAAATCCACAACTTTTATTGCAGCAGTTATCTTCGAAGTTCTTTAATGAAATGCAGGATGAGCATGTGCTGTCCAGTCAGGCAGGTCAAAGGCTGGAAGAATGGTTATCGCAACATACGCTGGATGAACTCAATGCACTGAATCAGGTAGCAAAAGAACATTTTTTACATCACGGTATTACCTTTACCGTTTATGGCGATGAAGAAGGTGTAGAGCGCACCATTCCCTACGACATCATTCCGCGAGTCATAGACCGGAAACAGTGGAATATGGTGGCTTTAGGTTCGGCACAACGGGTACGGGCGCTAAATTTATTCTTACATGATATTTATCATCAACAGGACATTTTAAAAGCCAATATCATTCCTGAGTTGCAGATTTTAACTCATGAGGCCTATCAGCCGCATATGTATCAACATAGCTTGAAAGGTGGGATTTATAGCCAGATTAGTGGAATCGATGTGATCCGTGATTCCAAGGGCGAGTTTTATGTCTTAGAAGATAATCTCAGAACGCCATCTGGCGTGTCTTATATGCTGGAATGCCGCAAGATCAGTGAAAAACTCATGCCAAAAGTATTCGAGCAGTCCAAGATTGCCGAAATCGAGCAATATCCACAATTATTGAAAGAAATCCTGATCGAAAATGCCTACGTCGACAAGCCATTTGTCGTGGTGCTGACCCCAGGACGTTTTAATAGCGCTTACTATGAACATGCCTTCCTTGCAAGGGAGATGGATGTACCATTGGTAACATCACGTGACCTTTTTGTTGATGACTCGAAGGTTTATGTAAAAACCATACGTGGTCGCCAACGAGTCGATGTTATTTATAGACGGGTCGATGATGCTTTTCTTGATCCTTTATGCTTTAAACCGGATAGCACTTTGGGTGTCGCTGGCTTGATGTCAGCTTATTTGCAAAATAATGTTGTGATTGCCAATGCACCGGGAACCGGTGTGGCAGATGACAAATCGGTTTATCCATATGTCGACAAAATGATTCGTTTTTATTTGGGCGAGCAGCCAATTCTAAAAAATGTTCCGACTTATCAATGTCGTAATTCTGAAGAATTAGACTATGTCGTGGCTCATTTGGATCAGCTGGTGGTGAAAGAAGCGCAGGGTTCGGGCGGTTATGGCATGCTCATTGGACCACAAGCGTCTAAACAGCAAATTGAAACTTTCAGGGAGAAAATTTTAGCTGCGCCGCATTTATATATTGCGCAGCCAACTTTGGACTTATCGGTTAGTCCGACTTTGACCAATTTTGGTATTGCTGAACGTCATATCGACTTACGCCCATTTGTATTAAGTTCGCCTTATCGTACTGAAATCGTACAGGGTGGCTTGACACGTGTGGCGATGCAACCCGGCTCACTGGTGGTGAATTCATCACAAGGTGGCGGTATCAAAGATACCTGGGTAGTCGACAATTTACATTCATAAGATTCCAAAGAAGGAAAATGTCATGGTTTTGCTGAATAGCAATGCGCAACATATTTTTTGGTTAGGGCGTTATTTATCTCGCACTCATTTTTTATGTGCGCACTTTCCATTTTTAGAAGACGAAGCGGCAGTGGCATATGCCCATGCTTTCTGTTTACCTGCCTTTGATGCCAGTTCCTTAAATGAGCTGGTACTTGATCCTACGCAAGTGGCGTCTTTTAGCCAGCAGTTTAAAGTGGCCAAAGACAATATTCAGGAATTGCGTGGGGTGCTGTCTGCTTCAGGCTATGCAGAACTGATGAAACTGATCAAAACCGCTGATAAAAATGCCGGTTATATCTGTGAAGTGGTAACGGAATGTGAAGATATTCTGGAAGCAGAATCTTCCGATATCTTTCTGTTTTTCAGTTTAGGGCAATGTGTAGAACAGCTCGATCACCAGTTACGCCTGGGTGAAGAAACCAGTACTACACTGTGCAAGATTGATTATGTGGTCAGAATTCTCGTAGAAATGGGCTGGGATGATCTGGAACAGTACTGGGAGCAGTTACGTACAGAGCCGAATCGAATCCAGTTCTATCAGTTTAGCGACCATATTCATCAACTGTTTGAGGCAGATGTATGAAATTGATGGTGAATCACCAAACGCACTATATGTACACGGCCGAGGTGAGGAACAGTATTCAGTACATTAAAATGATGCCTTCGAGCAATGCGCATCAGCGGGTTCATTCTTGGGATATCAGTGTACCGGGTAATAAAGAAATCCGGAAAGATGCATTTCATAATCTGTGGATGACCTGTAGCCAGCGGGAGCCTTATCATTCCCTGACCATCATGGCGCAAGGGATTGTTGAGCTGAATCCTGCGCATCAGAGTGGATTGAATGATTCAATCAATCCCAATCTTTTTCTACAGCCGACCGAATCAACACAATGTAATGCAGCAATGAAAGACTTTGCACAACGTCATGTTCCTGCATTAACCCGTCAGCATTTGATTGGACTGGCACAGGCCTTGCTGGAGCATGTGCCTTATATTTCCAACAGTACTTCAGTGCAAGGCTCTGCAATAGATGCCTTTGAGTCCAGACAGGGCGTCTGTCAGGACCATAGTCATATTTTTATTGCCATGTGCAAATATCTAGGTTTGCCTGCACGCTATGTTTCTGGTTATTTATATGCACAAAATGCTTCGCATCTGGCCAGTCACGCTTGGGCAGAGGTGTTTGTAGACCAGACATGGTATTGTTTTGATGTCAGTAATCTGTTGTTTACTCCAAGTTCGCATGTTTATGTGGCGATTGGACGGGATTATTGGGATGTGGCGCCGGTACGCGGTGTCAGAGAAAAGGGCGGTGTGGAATCCATGCATTCCATCGTTCAAGTGCTAGGATGTTAATAAGGACGAATGAATGACGTATTGTTGTGCACTACGTTTAGAGCAAGGTATGCTTTTTATCAGTGATACCCGGACCAATGCCGGAGTAGATCACATTTCTGTATTTCGAAAGTTGTATACCTTTGGTATTCCTGGTGAACGTATGATCGTCATACAGGCATCCGGAAATCTGGCAACCACACAAGCCGTGATTGGGCATATCAAAAATCAGCTCGAACTAAAGCAGGAACCCAATATCTTGAGTCTGCACACCATGTTTGATGTCGCTGAGCTGGTGGGTAGTATGCTGAAGAAAGTGATTGCGAATGTTACGAGCGATATTTCGGAACAAAGCAATTATTATTGCAATCTGCTGGTCGGTGGACAACTTAAAGATCAGGATATGCAGCTTTATCATGTCTATCCGCAAGGGAACTTTATCTGTGCCACACGCGATACGCCGTATTTTCAGATTGGCGAAAGTAAATATGGTAAGCCGATCTTGGATCGTGCGCTGACTTATGATATGCCGCTGGATGAAGCTTTGCGCTGTTCCCTGATTTCATTTGCATCAACCTTACGTTCCAATGTATCGGTCGGTATGCCACTTGATGTGCTGGTCTATAAAAAAGACAGTCTGATCATGCCAAGAGGCAAGCGTATTGCCGAAGATGATGAGTATTTCACGTCAATCAGCCGGCAATGGTCAGAGACCTTGAAAAAAGGACTGGCAGAACTTCCGGTTCCCTCTAATGAGTATTTCTTATAATAAACCTATCCGAGTTCAGGTTTTTCACGTACAGTGTTAACTTCTATGCGGTCCAGCATAATAAAAATAGAGAAGTTAGCGCATGTACCAATTTTGTTACGCCAGTAAAAGTACTTCTCCCAAAACTGATTTGCTTGAAGATTTAGCGAATATTTTGAAAGAGGCCCGTGATTTTAATTATCAGCATCAAGTGACAGGTGTACTGTATTTCGCAGATGGTCATTTTTTTCAATGTCTGGAAGGTGAATGTCCCACTTTAAAAAGTCTGCTGGTGGAGCGACTGAATAAAGATCCTCGCCATCAGGACATTAAACTATTTGAGACCAAGGAAATTGAATATCCAAGTTTCCCGGACTGGTCCATGAAATATATTTCCAAACGCAGTCAGATCCAGCAATTCTGTCGGGAAATGGGATTTGATGACTTTAATCCTTTTGCCTTTCAGCAAAGTCATGTCGATGCCTTATTAATGCAATTATGCATAGAGCAGGGCGAAGAACAAAAGTCAGCCTAAAGAAAAAGCCCAACATAAGTTGGGCTTTTTTTATTTTGAGAACTAGATCAGACTACTTGGCGTAGTGGACGATTGCTGAGCCTGCATAATAGTTCATAACCAATCGTGCCATTGGCTGTCGCTACATCATCCACCAGACGGGTTTTACCCCAAAGTTCGACTTCTGTGCCCAATTGCACTTCTAGTCCTGTCACATCAATGGCAATCATATCCATGGCAACCCGGCCGATCACGCGAGTTTGCTGACCATTGATTGCGACATAGTTCTGTCTAGGGAAAGCGCGAGGATAACCGTCACCATAGCCAATTGAAACAATGGCCAAAGTCATGTCTTGATCTGCGGTGAACGTGGAACCATAACCGACATGCTCACCCGCTTGAATCTCATTCAAGGCAATAATTTCAGCGGTAAACGTCATGACTGGCTTTAAGTCCAGATCATGCACATCCCTGTCTGCAAAAGGCGTCGCGCCGTAGAGCATGATCCCGGGACGGACATAGTCAAAATGCAATTCTGGATATTTATAGATTGCAGCCGAGTTACAGCAAGAGGCTAAAATTGGCGCGCAGTCCTGTTTCACTTCAAGGAATTGACGGATTTGTTCATCATTCAGTGGATGCTCGGCATCGGCATTAGCAAAATGCATGGCAAGCACGCAAGTAAAGCCTTCAGCTTGTAGTGTATGAATAACATCTTTAATCGCTTCAATCTTAAAGCCCAGGCGGTTCATGCCGCTGTTCAGTTTGACCCAGACTTTAAGTTCTTTGGCGATATAGGCATCTTTATGTGCAATTAACCAGTCGACTTGTGCCTGTTGATGCACAATGACTTCAATATTTTGTTCAATTACGATTGGCATCTCATCTGGTGAAAAAACACCTTCGATAAGCGTGATCGGCTGTAAATAACCTAATTCACGAATTTCCAGGGCTTCTTGCAGACAGGCAACACCAAAGGCATCGGTTTCGCTTAAGGCTGCTAAGCAGTCTTTAACTCCGTGTCCATAAGCATTGGCTTTCACCATGCTGACGATTTTCGCGGTTGGGGCAAGTTGTTTGACACGGTTTAAATTATATTGCAGCGCAGCGCTGTCAATATAAACTGTAGCTTGACGCACCCTAAATTACTCCTAGAGGGACGATGGAAATGTGATGACGAGAGCCTGATTACTCTTCGTCATCATACTGAGCATAGAACTCAGGTGAGAGATTACTAAAGCGGGTATATTGACCTTCGAATGCCAGACGCACGGTACCAATCGGGCCATTACGTTGTTTACCGATAATAATTTCGGCGGTGCCAGCTTCCTTGGATTCCTTGTTATAAACCTCATCCCGGTAAATAAACATGATCAAGTCGGCATCCTGCTCAATCGCACCGGATTCACGCAAGTCGGACATCACCGGACGTTTGTTTGGACGGTTTTCCAGCGATCGGTTGAGCTGTGACAGGGCAATTACCGGACATTGCATTTCCTTCGCTAAAGCTTTTAAGCTTCGGGAGATTTCCGAGATCTCGCCGACACGGTTATCGCCCATACCGGGTACTTTCATCAGCTGCAAGTAATCGACCATGATACAGCCCAGCTTTCCGCCATGCATTTTGGCAATACGACGCGCACGGGCACGTAATTCTGTTGGTGGTAGCGCAGAAGAATCATCGATATACAGATTTTTTTCTTGTAAATGCACAATGGTACTGGTGACTTTTGACCATTCATCACTGTCCATTTTACCAGAACGTAAATGCCCCTGATGCACGCGACCAAATGAGGAAATCAAACGCATGGCGATCGAGTCGGCGGGCATCTCCATTGAATAGACCAGAGCAGGCAGATTGTTATTGAATAAGACACTTTCGACCAGATTCATGGCAAAGGTGGTTTTACCCATGGATGGACGCGCCGCAACAATAATTAAATCACCAGATTGCATGCCGGAAGTTTTGTTATCCAGTTCCACAAAACCAGTGGTTAAACCGGTAATGCTGCCTTCCATTTGCGACAGTTCATTTAATTTGTCGAATACGTCCGCGACCACCGAGTTGATCGGCTTAGGCCCTTGCGCTTTGGCATTGTTATTATGCTGTTCGGCAATCGAGAAAATATTGGTCTCAGCCAGATCCAGAATTTCACTGACAGTACGGCCTTTGGTGTCATAGGCATTTTGTAAAATTTCAGAGCTGACTTTAATCATACTACGCAGGGTAGAAAATTCTTTAATTTTGCCTGCATAAGTTTCCAGGTTATAGAAACTCGATGGCGAATCTGCCATTAACTGCATCAGATATTCTTCGCCACCAATTGCATCGAGCAAGTTTTGTTTGATGAGCCAGTCATGCACCAGAACCGCATCATAAGGCGAGTTTTCTTTAGAGAGCTGCTCAATGGCACGGAAGATATATTTGTGTCGGGTGGCATAAAAATCATTTTCGGTCAGTACATCACCGACCTGCTCAAAAGATTCAGCCACAGTCATTAGGGCAGCAAGTACAGCCTGTTCAATTGCTAAATTGTGGGGTGGAGTACGGAACTCCTTGAGATTGCTATTTTCAGTAACAATTTCCGGTTTAGCAGGAGCTACCTTTTTGCTGGCATTCGCCTGTGACATATAAATCCCTGATTTTAAATACAATGGTTAAATATCGTCGGAGATGAATAGCGTTTATTCACTACGAGATGAAATGATACGCGCTCTGATCAAAAATGCGAAGTGCAATTTTTTGTAAACACGAATAATAAAATGAATTTGACAGTGTTGGCTAGATTATATTTTTTAGAGATAAAAAAAGAGCATGCTTTCGCATGCTCTTTTTGAGGCGAGAAATTACTCAGCTACGATAGTAACTAGAACTTCTGCAGTAACATCATGGTGCAATTGGATTGCGATGTTAAATTCGCCAGTGTGACGAAGCGCGCCATTTGGAAGACGTACTTCAGCACGGTCTACTTCTAGACCAGCATTTGTCAACGCGTCAGCGATGTCACGAGTACCGATAGAACCGAATAGTTTACCTTCATCACCAGCTTTTGCAGTGATAACGATGTTCACTTCGTTCAATTGGTCAGCACGTGCTTGAGCAGCAGCCAAGATAGCAGCTTCTTCTTTCTCAAGTTCAGCACGACGAGCTTCAAAAGCAGCAGTGTTTGCTTCAGTTGCAGCAACAGCCTTACCTTGAGGGATAAGGAAGTTACGGCCGTAACCAGCTTTAACTGAAACTTTATCGCCTAGTTTACCTAGGTTTTTAATGCGTTGTAATAAGATAATATCCACAGCTCAACCTCACTTATGATTGTCAGTGTAAGGGATCAAAGACAAGTAGCGAGCTTGTTTGATAGCTAACGCTAATTGACGTTGGTAACGAGCTTTAGTACCTGTAATACGGCTAGGAACAATTTTGCCGTTTTCAGTGATGTACTGTTTTAAAGTGTCGATATCTTTGTAGTCGATGTACGTAACGTTCTCAGCTGTAAAGCGGCAGAACTTGCGACGACGGTAAAAACGTGCCATGTTATGTTCTCCTTAAGCTTCAGCAGAGTCTTGAGCGTGTTGTGCTTCTTCACGTTGAGCTTTACGCGCACGTTTTTCTTCAGCACTCTTCGCCAATAGTGACTCTTCAGTGATAGCGTTTTCACGACGGATGATAAGGCTACGAATGATTGCGTCGTTATAACGGAACAATTCTTCAAGCTCATCAAGAGTAGTTTGACCACACTCAACATTCATAAGAATGTAGTGAGCTTTGTGGATCTTGTTGATTGGGTAAGCCAATTGACGACGGCCCCAGTCTTCAAGACGGTGGATTTGACCTTCAGCTTCTTTGATGTGAGTTAGGTAGCGTTCTACCATACCAACTACTTGATCGCTTTGATCAGGGTGTACTAAAAGTACGATTTCGTAATGACGCATTGTCAGCTCCTTACGGTTTGGACAGCCCCAATTTAAGTAAATTGAAGCAAGGAGTCACAACCAAAGTTGTGTCGCAGTGTTTGCGAAGGGGGAATTGTAGTGATCTTTAGGGATAATTTCAACCAAATAAGACATTTTTGCGAAATTATCTCTATAACCAGATCGATCATCAGAACCTGACTTTGGCTTTAAGCAAATTTGGACTGGTTAAATTCAGCACATGTATTGTTGCGAAGATCAAGCTTTACTTATCAGGCCATAAAATCTAGAAAACTGAAGGATCGGAGTCTGGAACCAGAAAGATTGAATTTTCTAAGCGATCAGGAAGATCGAGGTTTAGCTTTATAACGCCGAATTTTTGATTCTGCTCTACAACTATTGGAAGTAGGGGATTAAGAGAAATCAAAATAAAAAAAGATAGAGACTAACTCTATCTTTTTAAAAAAACACAATCTGTGTAGATGGCGCAGTTGAGGTAAAGCTAAAGATAATACTGATGACAGTAATCAGGATCACCGAGAACAAGAAATACTTCTTTGCCCAAAGTTGATCATTTTCAGCTTTAAATCCAATCACACCGATATATAACCAGTAAATGCACAGTAAGTTTAAAATCACTGCATAGAACCAGTTGGCATAACCAAAGACAAATAACGCATTCATGGTCAGTGTGAATAACACCACATAAACTAGTGATTCAATCTTGGTGCGATGAATCGAACGCGCCACAGGCAAAATCGGAATACCTGCATTTTTGTAATCATCAAAGCGGTAAATCGCAATCGCCCATGAGTGAGGCATTTGCCATAGCGCATAACCTAAAAAGATCAGTAACGCACCGAGGTCAAATTGATTGGCCACTGCGGTATAACCAATGACAGGTGGAGCTGCACCAGAAATACTGCCTACAACAGTTTGATGAATTGTGGTTCGTTTTGTCCATAGGCTGTAGAAACCAACATATACGACAAAACCAATCACCGCGAATAGGAAAGCGTACGCATTTACCCAGAACCATAAAAGACTAAAACCAGCGATGCCTAATACCAGGGCAAAGGCCAGGGCAACAGGTTCGGAAATGGTTTTGGTGACCAGAGCACGGTTTTGGGTGCGCTGCATTTTTTGGTCGATGTCCTGGTCAATCACGTTATTGACCACACATCCTGATGCTACGACAAGCGTAGTACCGAGAAGGGTAATAAGCAGGAGAAGGAAATCTACAGAACCTTGAGTGGCTACGAAGTAGCCACCCAAAGTGGTAACAAAGTTACCGAAGAGAATTCCTGGCTTAGTCAGGAATAAATACTTTTTCAGCATGACGACCAGTTTAGATCATCATGTTGTAGTGTAGGTAATTCATGATCCATACAGAACCCACTAAAAGAATAGCGATAGTTAAGATGGTATACACGAATGCAATCACGTTCCAGCGTTGCTCTGAAGAAGAGTTCATATGCAGGAAGTAAATTAACTGCACAAGAATCTGAGCAACCGCAGTAATCGCGATGACAGTAATCAAAATACCACGGCCAAAACCGCCTGCCATCACCATACCGAATGGAATTACGGTAAGGATGACAGAAAGGATGAAGCCGACGGTATATTGCTTAACGTTACCGTGTGATTCGCCAGCAGCGTTATGATCGTGACTCATTACAGAACTCCCATCAAGTAAACTACGCTGAATACACAGATCCAAACGATGTCAAGGAAGTGCCAGAACAAGCTTAGGCAAGCTAGACGACGCGTGTTTGCAAGAGTCAAACCATATTTCTTGATTTGAACCATAAGCACGATCATCCAGACCAGACCAGAAGTTACGTGAATACCGTGCGTACCTACCAAAGTAAAGAACGCAGATAAGAACGCACTTGTGCTTGGACCGTGACCCGCATGAACTAGGTGATTGAACTCATATAGTTCCATGCCGATGAAGATAGCACCGAATACCCAAGTAATCGCTAACCAAGTTAGTACTTTTGCAACGTCTTTTTTGTATGCAGCAAGAACTGCAAAACCAAAGGTTACAGAAGAGATCAAGAGGGCGAAGGTTTCAGTAAGAACGAAACCTAAAGAGTCGCCAAACAGGTCTCTCGCACTTGGAGTACCCACAGGAATGTGGCTACTCAAAACAGCGAACGCAATGAAGAGTGTACCGAACAGGACAAGGTCACTCATCAAGTAAGTCCAGAAACCAAAGACGGTGATGTCAGTATCATCGTGATGATGATGCTCATCGTGTCCGTGGTTATCGTGATGAAGTACTTCAGCCATTGTCTTAGTCCTTCTTCAAGTGTTTTTCAAGAATCGCATAGCGTTCGTTTTCAATACGCTCAACTTCAGCAGCTGGAACATAGTAATCCACTTTCTTGGTGAAAGAAGACACGATGAAGCTAATGATAGAAGCAATGAACGTAACAACTACTAACCACCAGATGTGCCAGATTAAACCGAAGCCCATAATAGTGATGAACATCGCGATAACGAAACCGGCAGCACGGTTAGTCGGCATGTGGATATCTTCGTACTTCGTTGGTTTTGCATACGCAACACCATTTTCTTTCTCGATCCAGAAAGTATCAATACCATTGATCTTTGGAAGATGAGCAAAGTTATAGAACGGAGCAGGAGAAGATGTCGCCCATTCAAGGGTACGACCATCCCATGGATCGCCAGTCAAATCCAGACGTTGGTCACGTTGTAAGAAACCAACCACGATTTGCAGAATGAAACATACGATACCAAGCGCAATCAGAACTGCACCGAACATCGCGATATTTACATACGGGTCCCATTCTGGGTTGTCAAATGTATTCAAACGACGTGTCATACCCATGAAACCAAGGATATAAAGTGGCATGAACGCAAAGTAGAAACCGAAGAACCAGAACCAGAACGCTGCTTTACCCCAAGTCTCATTCAGTCTCCAACCGAACATTTTCGGCCAGTAGAAGATGATACCTGCGAACATCGCAAATACTACACCACCAATAATTACGTTATGGAAGTGAGCAATCAGGAATAAAGAGTTATGTACCAGGAAGTCCGCTGGTGGAACCGCCATCAATACACCTGTTAAACCACCGATACCGAAAGTTACCAGGAAGCCTAGTGTCCATAGCATTGGAGTAGTGTAAACAATACGACCCTTGTACATGGTGAATAACCAAGAGAAGATTTTCACACCTGTAGGAATCGCAATAATCATGGTCATGATACCGAAGAACGCGTTAACGTTGGCACCTGCACCCATGGTAAAGAAGTGGTGAACCCATACAACGAATGACAATACTGTGATTGCTACTGTTGCATACACCATTGATTTGTAACCGAACAATGCTTTGCGCGAGAAAGTCGCAACAACTTCAGAGTAAATACCAAATGCTGGTAATACCAAGATATATACTTCCGGGTGACCCCAAGTCCAAATCAAGTTCACGTACAACATCGGGCTACCACCCAAGTCGTTAGTAAAGAAGTGGAAACCGAAGTAACGGTCAAGCGTTAACATTGCAATTGTTGCAGTCAACACTGGGAAAGCCGCAATAATCAATACTGCTGTACATAAAGATGTCCAGGTAAAGATTGGCATTTCCATAAGTTTCATGCCAGGCGCACGCATTTTGATGATGGTAACGAAGAAGTTAACACCCGTTAATAGCGTACCCAGACCTGAAATTTGCAGTGCCCAGATATAGTAGTCCATACCTACGCCTGGAGAGTATTCAATGCCAGACAGTGGAGGGTATGCCATCCAGCCTGTTGCAGCGAACTCACCTAACGCAAGTGAAACCATCATCAGACCCGCAGCACCGGCGAATAACCAGAAGCTGAGTGAGTTTAATAATGGAAATGCAACGTCACGTGCACCGATTTGAAGCGGTACAGAGATGTTCATCAAACCAACAACAAGACCCATTGCCACGAAGAAGATCATGATCACGCCATGCGCGGTAAAGATCTGATCGTAATGCTCAGGGTGTAAATAACCTTCGCCGCCACCTTTTGCAAGGAACTGCTGAAGACGCATCATGATCGCATCGGCGAAACCACGCACCAGCATGATGATCGATACGAACAGGTACATGATACCAATTTTTTTATGGTCTACAGATGTGAACCATTCGTTCCACAGGTAGCCCCATTTTTTGAAGTAGGTAATACCGGCAACAACTGCGATACCACCCAAGATCATCATTGCAACAGTTGCCAATACGATTGGATCGTAAGGAATTGCATCCGGACCTAACTTACCTAAGAAGCTCATGTCTTATTCTCCTTGAGAAGCAGTCGCATGTTCACCAGCTACATGAGCTTCAGAAGCAGACGCTTCATGAGCAACAGCATCAGTCGCTGCAGCTTCTACAGGAGCTGAATGGTCAGCACCGTGGTAGTTACTCATATACTTGTGAATCACAGATTCAAACAAACCTTGCTCTACAGAAGAGTAGTAAGTCACAGGATGTGGCTTAGTAGGGTAAGGCTTCATTGCTTCAGCAGCAGCCTTCTCTTCAGGAGTCTTAGCTCTTGCAATAATCGCTTCGATCTGGTGAACACCGCGGTTACCGTCACGTAAGCTTGCAAATTCAGCTTGGTCTAGAACAGTTTTTTGTACTGCATTAGGGTTAACTGAAGTACCGTTTCCTGCCTGAATAGCAGAAACCCATTCGGCAAACTGGGCATCAGTCACAGAATGTGCACGGAAGCGCATTTGTGAGAAGCCGTAACCTGAATAGTTTGAAGAGAAACCACGGTAGCCTTCAGCTGGGCTAGTTTCATCAGCTAATAGGTTGAGGTGAGTTTGCATACCTGCCATTGCATAAATCTGACCACTTAACGCCGGGATGAAGAACGAGTTCATCGTGAAGTTAGAGGTTAAACGAAGGCTTACCGGAGTTTTCTCTGGGAAACGCAATTCGTTAACAGTTGCAATGCCTTGCTCAGGATAGATGAAGATCCATTTAAATTGCTCAGCAATAACTTGAACAGTTAATGGCGCTTTATCTGCTTCAATTGGACGGTATGGGTCATACTTGTGGGAGCCCCACCAAGTTAACCAAGCTAAAATACCAATAATAATGACAGGGATACCCCATACTACAATTTCAATCGCAGTAGAGTGTGTCCATGTAGGTTTATAGTCTGCGTCTTTATTCGATGCACGATATTTCCAACCGAACCATAATGCCATGATGATTGATGGAATAACCACCAATAGCATTAAGTAAATCGCAGTCATCATCAGGTTACTTTGACCTGCTGCAACTGGACCTTTAGAGTTCAGAAGTACCATATCACCACCACACCCGGTCAAGAGTGCAGTCATCGCAGATAAAGACAATACAGCTAAAATCGTTTGTCTCATTTTACAACCTCGGTGAAGAGTCCCATTCCCTAATTTAATATGGGATAGCGATTAAAGTGCACATGACAAAAAAGGCTGAATTTTACAAAACATCCTATTAATCACAATACACCGCTACGTTGTAGGGCATTATGCCTGAGATTCACGAACTAAGCTATATCTAGGGCGCTTTAAATGCCTGTAATAAAAACCGATTTTGCTGGTCTGGATTGGGGGGATTTATGGGAATTTTATTTCAATTTCAAAGTTCTGTAATCAAAATGGGATGATATTCATCCCATTTTGTGTATTCCTGCACTATTGTTTCACAACTTGCGTTTTTGCGAGTTTATCGTGCAAGGTTTGACGTTTTTTGCCCAATCCGAAGGCCCAGTCAATAATTAAACTCAGTGGCATAAATACAATATTTAAAAATATGAAAAATACGCTACGAATAGTAAAGGCGCGCAACAGGCTGGTCTTTTCACCTGATTCTACATCTACAATTTTGATTTTCGTGAGCTTTTTACCAATACTTTGGCCTGATTTGGCAATCAGAAAAGCTTGAATGGCCAGCATGATAATCAAATAGACCGCTGTGGCAAGCCACGCCTGCTGAGAAAACATCTCAAACATTTGAGTCTGTAATTGCTGAGCCATTGCAGGATCTGCATCGCTACTCAGCACAACATTCATGAATTCTTCATTCAGTTGAGCAAACCGGGTTTCCTGTTCAGGCGTAAAAAAAGCAGTCAAAATGAAGGTTGCTGGTAGCCACAGTAATACGTCTACAATTTTGGCCAGGATACGGCTTGGAATACTGGCAAGTTCATTTTTTTGAGTTGCTGTTTGAGTATGAGGCTGTGAGTAGGCCGAAGTCGTTGGTTGGCTATTCTGGAATACCGGCGTTTCAGGTGTGACTGCTGGAGCGACATAACCTTCGGGTTGATATACCGATTTTCCTTGGGTAAGTTCACCTAAGGCTTTCCACTCGGTCATGCCTTGATGCCATGCCAGGTCAGTCAGCATGACTTGTTGATTCGCCAGCATCTGATTCAATTGCTCGAGCGTATATGGACCAGCTTGTTGATTGTTTCGTGCCAAGTAAATCTGCATATAGACTGAATCTCAATATATAAATGTGAACTGATAATAGCTTTGAACAAGATTGTATTGAATTCTGTTTTGAAAACAAACATCCTCTCATCGTAAGATATAGATTAATTAAGGATTTTCAATCATATTTCTTATTAAAAATGCGCCCATACAAAATTGCAAGGATCACCATTCTTAAAAATATCTTCCCGAACATTACAGGTGTATTCATTATTATTGCCATTTTGATATGACTTTACTGTTGGTATTTGTTTGTCATTACAGTTTTCATGTGTTGATAAGCTTTTTTTTTTAATTATTTTTATAAATTCAATGGTTTAGCTTTAGATTGGGACTTTAGTTATTAATTTTCAAACAATAAATCATAATAGCTGTCTCATAAAAAAGACCCTATCAAAGGGTCTTTTTTATTCAAAATTGCTTATGCTTTTTGCACTTTTTCTTCAGCCAGGAAGAACCAAGTTTCAAGTACCGAGTCTGGGTTTAAAGACACAGAGTCGATACCTTGTTCCATTAACCATTGTGCAAGATCTGGGTGATCAGAAGGACCTTGACCACAAATACCGACATATTTGCCAGCTTTACGGCATGCTTGAATTGCAAGAGAAAGTAACGCTTTAACCGCAGGGTCGCGCTCATCAAATAGGTGAGAGACAATACCAGAGTCACGGTCAAGACCAAGTGTTAATTGTGTCAAGTCGTTTGAACCAATAGAGAAACCATCGAAATGTTCAAGGAACTGATCTGCCAATAAAGCATTGGTTGGAAGTTCACACATCATGATCACTTTAAGGCCGTTTTCACCGCGCTTAAGACCGTTTAATGCAAGAAGTTCAATGACACGTTTCGCTTCAGCAACAGTACGAACAAATGGAATCATGATCTGAATATTGGTTAAACCCATTTCATCACGTGCTTTTTTCAATGCACGACATTCAAGTTCGAAGCAATCACGGAAGTTATCAGAAACGTAGCGACTTGCACCACGGAAACCTAGCATCGGGTTTTCTTCTTCTGGCTCGTATAACTTACCACCGATCAAGTTTGCATATTCGTTAGACTTAAAGTCTGACATACGAACAATGACTGGCTTGTCTGCAAATGCAGCAGCAAGTGTCGAGATACCTTCGACCAGTTTCTCTACATAGAATTCGATTGGAGATGCATAACCTGCAGTACGCGCCATGACTGCTGCACGTGTTTCACGTGGAAGGCTGTCAATATTGATCAATGCTTTCGGGTGAACACCAATCATACGGTTAATAATGAATTCAAGACGCGCCAGACCAATACCTGCGTTTGGAATTTGAGCAAAGTCAAATGCACGATCCGGGTTACCCACGTTCATCATTACTTTAAATGGAAGAGCAGGCATAGACTCAATTGAATTCTTTTGAATTTCAAAATCTAGTGCGCCTTCATAGATAAAGCCAGTATCACCTTCAGCACAAGACACAGTCACTTCCTGACCGTCTACAAGAACTTCAGTTGCATTACCACAACCCACGATTGCAGGAACACCAAGCTCACGTGCAATAATTGCTGCGTGACAAGTACGACCACCACGGTTTGTTACAATCGCAGCTGCACGTTTCATGACTGGTTCCCAATCCGGGTCAGTCATATCAGATACAAGAACATCACCATCTTGTACTTTGTCCATTTCTTTAATAGACGTCACAATGCGGACTTTACCAGAACCAATGCGTTGACCAATTGAACGGCCTTCACAGATCACAGTACCGCGTTGTTTCAACAGGTAGCGTTCCATAGTGCCGACATTTTCACGGCTTTTTACAGTTTCAGGACGCGCCTGAACGATATAAATCTTGCCATCATCGCCATCTTTTGCCCACTCGATGTCCATTGGTGCACCGTAGTGGTTTTCAATGATCAGCGCTTGTTTAGCAAGTTCTTGTAATTCCTGGTCGTTTAAAGCGAACTGTTGGCGTTCAGCTTTTTCAACATCCACGACAACAACAGATTTACCTGCAGATGCTTCTTCACCATAAATCATTTTCTGGTGCTTAGAACCTAGGTTGCGACGAAGGATCGCGTGTCGGCCTGCATTTAAAAGCGGTTTAGAAATATAGAATTCGTCCGGGTTAACTGCACCTTGAACGACCATTTCACCCAAACCATAAGATGCAGTAATGAATACTGCATCACGGAAGCCTGATTCAGTATCTAGCGTAAACATCACACCTGCAGCGCCAGTTTCTGAACGAACCATGCGTTGTACACCAGCAGACAGGGCAACTACATCATGGGCAAAGTTTTGGTGTACACGGTATGAGATTGCGCGGTCGTTGTACAAAGATGCAAACACTTCTTTAATTGCGATCAGAACGTTATCGATACCACGAATGTTCAAGAAAGTTTCTTGCTGGCCGGCAAAAGAAGCATCCGGCAAATCTTCTGCAGTTGCAGAAGAACGAACGGCAACCGCGATGTCAGGGTTGCCGTTAGAAAGTTCTGCAAATGCTGTACGAACTTCTTGTTCTAATGCAGGCGTAAGTGGAGTATCCACAATCCATTGACGAATTTTTGCGCCAGTTTCAGCAAGTGCATTTACATCATCAACATTGAGTGCAGCAAGCTCTGCATTGATTTTAGCGTTTAGGCCACTTTGCTCGAGAAATTCACGGTAGGCATCGGCAGTCGTTGCGAAACCACCTGGCACAGATACACCAGCATTTGATAAGTGGCTGATCATTTCGCCTAGTGATGAGTTTTTCCCACCGACCAGCTCAACGTCGTGCTTCCCTAATTTTTCCAGACCAATTACGCGCGCTTCCAAAGTTGTTACTCCACTTTTGCAGTATTAATCACTATCTCGGCATGAGAGTATAGCAAATCATCTAGGTTTTTGATTTTACTAAGCGACAGTCATGTAAGATCGGTTTACTATAAAGATTATATAGCACTAAGACAAATGTTGGAGGAGAATTTTAATGTCGGAAGGTAAACAAATTCAGCGTAGTGTTTTCTTTATTTCAGATGGTACCGCCATCACCGCTGAAACCCTTGGACACTCGCTGTTAGCGCAGTTTCCGCATGTGAAATTTGACATTCATATTATCCCTTACATTAGTTCCGAAGAAGCGGCTACAAATGTGGTGGCAGAGATCAATGCAAGAGCTCAAATCGACGGTGAAAAACCGCTGGTATTTGATACCCTGGTTGATCCCTATGTGCGCGACATTATTAATACTGCAAATGCAGTAAATCTCGATGTATTTGAAGGGCTTATTAGTAAGTTGGCTGATGAATTAGGCACGATTCCTACAACTTTAGTCGGGCAGACCCACGCGGTGACCGACTCTGAGTCTTATAAGGCCCGTATTGATGCTGTTCATTTTGCTTTAGATAACGACGACGGCGCACGTACCCGTCATTATGATAAAGCTGACCTGATCCTGATTGGTGTATCGCGTTCAGGTAAAACCCCGACCTCTATTTATCTGTCTTTGCAGTTCGGTATTCGCGTGGCGAACTATCCACTGACTGAAGAAGATTTGGATGATAACCGACTGCCAGCCGTGCTGCGACCGCATAAAAACAAGCTGTTTGGCCTGATGATTGATGCGGAACGCCTTGTGGCCATTCGTTCTGAGCGTAAGGCCAATAGCCGTTATGCCAGCTTTAGTCAGTGTCAGATGGAGTTGCGTGCGATTGAAGGAATTTATATTTCGGAAGGCATCAAGTACCTGAATGTGTCTGAAATGTCGATTGAAGAAATCTCAACACGTGTGTTGCAAATGACCGGTTTAAAACGTCGAATCGGTTAAGAAACCAGCCAGAGCCAAACTGCGGTTTGGCTTTGATTTATAGCTAAAAATTACAAGTAAGCATTGATTAATCGAAATAATGTATGAATTTTATAATTCTAAGAAAATACCAACTATCATATTCTGAAATATAAAAGAGTCTTCTTTGCTCATTTTGTTGAATAAATCATCATGTCGGTTCTTGATACGTAAATAAAAATCTCATTATCAGCTTACCAATTTTTCATTTTTACTCGCCAGCGTGAGTTATTTTTCTGCTAAATAAGTATGAATAATGATATCGACCGGATGCTGTTCACCATTAATACAATGAATTGTATTTTCCGAAATTTTCAGAATCGGCCAGGTAATCAGGCGGCAATTTTCACGTTGTAGGGCAGCATAATAATGATCTGATTTCAGATAAATTTTACGGGAAGATGCAAGATTTGGCATTAACTGGCGTCTTAGCCACAAATTCTGCACCTGATTTTCTAAAAACCGCAGAGAAAGCAAGCTTTTAATGCGGTTGTTAAATAAGCGGCGATTTTTACCAATCAATGGGTGATTAATAATTCGTTGCAGAATTCGGTCGGAACCGGGCAGTACAAAAGCAGGATTAATCTGGAAAACTTTTACCGAACGGGCATGTTGACTGATTTTATCCAGCTGGCTCACGGTAAACTGATCTGTGCCAATAATAGCAATATCTTTATCTGCATAATCCAATTCTAGCAGTTCGGAAGAGGGTGCTTTAATTCCAGTAAACTGCTGAAAATGTTCGGGGCGATTTTCAAAAATACCAGCGTGTGGATCCTGCTTGGTAGACATTAGAATTCCTTGAATTTATTTAATAATTAATTTTCTTTGTATGAGATATAAACAAAAACTCAAGCCAGGGTAAAGTGAAAAATTTAACTTAGACAGTCATCTATTTGACCAAAATATAAAATCTGACTTTATTGAAGACTGAATGGATTTATATGCAATCCAAAAGGAATGACTTTTAACTTGACGAGATCGACGAAGGAAATAAAGTTGAGTTATTTGTCAAAGAAGAAGCAGTTTAATGGTGTAGTCGATAGAAATGATTTTACTGGGATGTTTCTTTTAGTCATTTATCTTTAAAGATGAAAAACATCTACCCATTGCTGAGAATAGGTAGATGCAACTCTCATTTACTGACCATTTTTAATTTGCATTAATAGCTCAAAGTTGTGCAGGCGCTTGTCAGTGTCATAGATGTCACAAGTAAAGATAAACTCATCCACATCATATTTAGCCAAAAGCGATTCTAGCCCAGCTTTAACGGTTTCTTTGGAGCCGACCTGAGCCATGGCAAAGAAATTATCGACTGACATTTTTTCCGGCGGCGACCACAGACCTTTCATGGAGTCAATTGGTGCTTTAAGTTTCAGGCTTTGTCCACGAATCAGTGATAAAACCCGCTGATAGGCACTAGTCGCTAGATATTCTGCTTCTTCATCAGTATCTGCGACACAGGTCGGTACACCCATCGACACATAAGGACGATCCAGGTATTCAGAAGGTTCAAAGTTTTCACGATAAAGCTGAATGGCCTGACCCAGCATACGCGGGGCAAAATGCGAAGCGAAGGAATAAGGTAGACCAAGTTTCGCCGCTAATTGTGCACTAAACAGGCTGGAACCTAAAAGCCATACGGGTACGTGCGTACTTTGACCTGGCGTCGCTACGATACGCTGATGTGGTTCTGGATCTTTAAAATATTGCAGAATTTCCAGAACATCTTGTGGAAACTGATCTTCGGTTTCCTGACGGCCACGACGCAGGGCACGCATGGTCATTTGATCGGTACCTGGAGCACGGCCCAGACCCAGTTCAATCCGGTCCGGATAGAGCGTCGCCAATGTGCCGAACTGTTCAGCTACGACCAGCGGTGCATGGTTGGGCAACATAATTCCGCCAGAGCCTAAAGTTAAGGTTTTGGTATTCGCCAGTAAATAGCCTAAGAGAACTGCAGTTGCTGAACTGGCAATACCATCCATATTATGATGTTCTGCCAGCCACATCCGGCGATAACCCAATTTTTCTGCTGTTTGGGCAAGTTCCAGCGCATGGTTTAGCGCGAATTGAATAGTCTTGTCGTCACGAACAGGAACCAGTTCGAGTATAGAGAACTGGGTATCGTTAAGCGTACGCATAGTATTACTCTTAAATAGACATCTCTAAAAGCATACGACTTTAGAAGGCGTTTGTATATCGAAAAAAATCGATATAAGTGTAAACCAAAAGATAAAGATAAAAAATAAAGGCAAAAAAATAAGCATCCGAAGATGCTAGGACTTACGCACTATTATTTATAGATTTTCTGTGGCAGCAGATGATTCTTATCGAGAATAAATTCATCAATAAAGTTCTTGATAATTGGTCTAAATAATTTCTTCTGCCAACGATATACATTTTCAAAGATCCGCTCAAACTGGTTCTTTTGTATCTCAACATAGGCCATCAAGGCTGAGAAAATATGATTCAAAATCAGCTTGGATCGTCTTACTTGAAAC